>JAHCKV010000445.1 GCA_026125595.1 Burkholderiales bacterium
GCCGTCTGGCATTCCGGTTCGCGTCGAACCGGCTGCCACCGACCCGGCTGCGGCACTCGGCGTGGGCCTTGGTCAGAACCCTGCTCTCCGCATTGGCCTATGGACTCGCCGCCTATGCCGTCGCCTGGGGCTTCGACTGGCACGGGGATTCGCCGTCGGCCGTGACCCTGCTGGTCGGCAATCTCGTGGGACTGGTGGTCTTCGGCACATTCGTCCGCGCGATGGGTCACGCGGTGTTGTCGGCACGGCACCCGGGCTGGCGCCTGCCGCCGCTGACCGACGAAGTCGCGCACGGGTTGCGGCATTTCCCGCTGTCGTTCGCCGCGGTGATGGCCGGCGGCCTGCTGCTCGAACGGCTGGCCGGATTGCTGAATGCCGGACTGGCGACCACGGTGGCGATCAACTGCCTGATCGCCCTCGGACTCGGCGGGCTGATGGCGAACGGATTGCGCCGCGGCCTCGCGTTGCATCGCAAGAGTGTGGCCGCGATGCCGCGGCCGGCCGATGGCCGATCACGAGGCCTGCCCTGGACCGCCGTGCTCGTCGGCGCGCTGTACCTGACCTTGCTGGCGAGTCTGGTCTGTGTGCTGGTCGGGTATGTCGCGCTCGGCAGTTTTGTGGTCAAGCAGATTGCCTGGGGTGCGACGGTGCTGTGTACCGTCTATCTGCTCAACGTGCTGATCGACGACCTGTTCGTCACCTGGCTGGGCGCGGCGACGACGTCCGGCGAGTCCGAGTCTGGCGCCGCGGCAGACGACACCGATCGGTCGCTGCGGGTCCGGCGCCAGTTCGCGGTGCTGCTGTCCGGGTTGTGCCGGATCTTCGTGGTCATCTGCGCGCTGGTCGTGCTGGCCGCACCGTTCGGACAAGGTCCGCTGGAGCTGCTGCAACGAACCGAACAGTTGCAGCAGGGTATCGCCGTCGGGGAACTGCAGCTGCTGCCCGGTGCCGTGCTGCAAGCCGTCCTGGTATTCATCGTGGGCCTCACGGCGGTACGGCTGCTGCAACGCTGGTTGAAGCAGCGCTACCTGCCGACCACCACGATCGAGCCGGCGATGCGCGATTCGATGACGACGCTGCTGGGCTTCGTCGGATCGATCATCGCACTGGCCTTCGCTCTGTCGGCCGTCGGCCTGAGCCTGGAGCGCATCGCGTGGGTTGCCAGTGCGTTGTCGGTGGGTATCGGCTTCGGTCTGCAGGCCATCGTTTCCAACTTCGTGTCGGGACTGATCCTGCTCGCGGAACGGCCGGTGAAAGTGGGCGACTGGGTGGCGCTCGGTGGCGTCGAAGGCGACATCCGCCGCATCAACGTGCGCGCGACGGAAATCCAGCAGGGCGATCGGTCCACGGTGATCGTGCCGAACTCGGAATTCATCACCAAGATCGTCCGCAACGTGACGCTGGCGAACCCGTTCGGGTTGGTGCAGATCAAGTTGCCGCTGCCGCTGGACACCGATGTCGAGCAGGTCCGCACGCTGATTCTCGAAGCCTTCAAGGCCCACGAGAGCCTCCTCGAAGTGCCCGGCCCCCACGTGTTTCTCGACACCATCGACGCCGCCAACGTGGTGTTCAACGCCAATGGTTCGGTCGCCTCGCCGCGGCAGGTCTACGGCGTGCGCAGCGCCCTGCTGTTCGACATCCTGAAGCGCCTGCGCGAAGCCGGCGTGGTGTTGTCGCGACCTTCGACGCTGCTGCTGCAGCCGGGCAGCGTCGATCCGCTCAACCCGGCAGCAACGCCGCCAGCAGCACCATGACGAGCCCCGCCACGGAAGCGAGCCACACGACCGTTCTCACGACCGGAATGCCCGCGGCGTAGAGCGGCACGTAGACGACCCGCGCCGCCAGGTACAGCACCGCGCCGACCGCCGTCAGCGTGCCGGTGCGACCGGCGATCGAAACGATCAGGATCGCCGCAGCGAACAACGGCAGCGTCTCGAACAGGTTCGCCTGGGCGCGGACCAACCGTGCCGCCAGCGGGTTCAGTGGCGGCAACTCGCCGTCGCGGGCGCTCATGTTCCATTTCACGCCGTACTGATGGGTCTTCGCGCGGGCGGCCGCGAAAATCTGGACGATGGCCAGCACCAGGAGCCAGGCCAGGCATTGCAATTCGAGCGTCATCGGGGACTCCGCGGAAAATGGAAGATGCCCACTATCGCATGCCGACGGCGGTACGGCGTCCCCGTGTCGAGGCCTCCGCCGATTTGCCGACTATTTCAACGCGCCTTCCAGATGACGGATCAGCAGACGCATTTCCTCGGCCGTACCACGCAGCGCCGTGGTCGCCTCGCCGATGGTCGACACGTCGTGGGTGGTCGCCTCGACGCTGCCCGAGATCTGCTCCATCGCCTTCGCCACTTCCTGCGACGCGGTGGACTGCTGCTGCAACGTTCCGGTGATCTCGTCGGCGGCCCTTACCGCGTCGCCGCTGGCGGCCCAGATCTGCTGCAGCGATTCACTGCTGGCGCGGATGCGTTCCGTGCTGGCGACCACATCCTGGCTGGCCGACCCCATGGTCGCCACCGCGGAATGGGCACGGCGCACGATGTCGCCGACAGCACTGGAAATATGTTGCGTGCTGACCGACGTGCGCTCGGACAGCTTGCGCACCTCATCGGCGACAACGGCGAATCCGCGCCCGTGTTCACCGGCACGCGCCGCCTCGATCGCGGCGTTGAGCGCCAGCAGATTGGTCTGTTCCGCGATCTCGCGGATGATGTTGGTCACCTCGCCGATGCGTGCCACGGCTTCGTTCACCTGGGTGATCTCGTCCCGGGACGTTTCCACGATGGTCACGACGCGCCCGCTGCTCTCGATGCCGGCCGCCATGACGGTCATGCCGTCCTGCGCGAGGCCTTCGGTGCGGCGGGCGGCCTCGACACCCTGCGCCGTGTTCTCGGAAATCTCGTTCACCGACACGCTCATCTGTTCCATCGCGGCAGCCACCTGGGACAACCGATCGCTTTGATCCTGTGCCGTCTTGCCCAGCGAACGCACGGCGTCGTCGAGCTTGCGGGACTTGGCCTCGATGTCGTGGGCCGACACGAGCACGTCGGCGAACATCGCGCGCAGATGTATCCGCATCACTTCCAGTTGCGAGTAGGGGGCACGCAACGCCCGGTGGCTCCCCGCCGGTGTTTCGATGCGCTCACCGAGGCGGCCTTCGTCGAGCGCCTCGAGGCCCGCGCGCAAGCCATCCAGCGGCCGCAGGATCCCGTTGTGCAGCAGCGCCACGACAACGAGCGCGACAGCGCCCGCCAAGGCACCGAGTCCCACGCCCCAGGCACCACCGACCGCGCCGGCACCGATTCCAAGACCCGAGATCGCCAGGCTGGCCAGCCAGAACGGTACCGCGGCGCTGTACCGCGCCCGTGACAGGGGGGTCATCGGAAACGGCGCCTGACCGGCGCGAATCCGCGC
>JAHCKV010000446.1 GCA_026125595.1 Burkholderiales bacterium
CCGACGAGTGGTGCGAACTGGACGCGCACTGGTGGCTGCAAGAGCAGCGCAGCCCGGACGGCGATGAGCCCGAGACGGTATACGAGCAGACGCTTGTGCAGGACGGCGGCCATAAGGTCACGCTGCTGACCTATGACCCAGGGTAGGCAGTCGACAAGATGACCGGTTCCGTTAGACACCGATCATTACGGCGTCAAAGTCGAGCCGCCGTAACCAGTCTGATAGAGTCCCTGTCTACGGGCCCTGCCTTGGCCTACAAGTTCATGCCTTCTGCATCGTGCGCCGCCGCGTCAATCTTCGCTTTGCTCCCGACGATCACATCCCTCGCGGTTTCACCACGCAACCAGCAATCCAGCATCAGGGCCCGTCTCGGCCCCGACAGGCGCGCATGGTTGTAGGCAGCGACCTGGTCCTTCTTCTGGTGGGACAGACACGCTTCGATCAAAGCCTCCGGAAAAAGAGCATCGTTGAGCCGTGACGAGAACGTTCGGCGTAGATCGTGGACGGAGACCGGCAGACACTGCTTCTGGTCTGGCTTTCGATCTCATTGATTCGGTCTACCGCCGCGGCGATGGTCCGGTTCAGCGTGGCCGGGCTCAGAGGCTCGGCCGAGTCATAGCGGCTGGGATTGCACGTAATTGCTCGACGGAAAGCACGTCCTTAGCGCCGTCAAGATGTCGAGCGCATGCTCAGCGAGGTAGACCGTGTGCGGTTTAGCTGCCTTCATCCGCTCAGCAGGAATCGACCACTGCGCCCGTTCCCAGCCCACTTCCGACCAGGTGGCGCTGATGACATCGCCTTTGCCAACACCCGTCAGCAGCATGAACCGGACAGCCAGCCGCAATGTGGGCGCAGTACCGGTCTGCTCAAGCCCGTCGAATAAGGCCTTGATCTCGTTGCGACTGAGATTGCGCTCGCGGAGTACAAAGGTAGCGTAGGCCTTGCGAGCAAGCGCTTCGGCCGGGTTGTCGACGTCTCCGCCTTTGCCTGCGGCGAATCGGTAGACCTGCAAGACCAGTTCCCTGGCGTGCACGGCCGGACCGAGCCCTCGTTCGCTCTTCACGCGATCGTGCAACTCACCCAGCGCGACCAGCTTGATTTCATCGAGGTTCAGCTTTGCGAACGGACCCGCCAGGATGCGGTTGTAGATCGACCGACGCAACGACAGCGTGCTGTAGGCCAGCTGCTCGGCACCGCTCTTGGCGTCGGACTTGAACTCGAAGTACCGCGTCGTCCACCGCCCGAAGCTCATGGCTTCGGCGACCTCGCTGCACTGCTCGAACTTCGCGCCGGCGGGAGACCAACTGACATCCACACGCCCGCGCCAACAGCAGCCGCGCCTCCTCCAGCGTGACATCCATGCCGTAGGCCAGATGGGAACGTTGGGCGTGACGCGCCACCGACTCGTGGCGACCGATGGTCAGCGTCTCACGACGGCCACCCAGCCGGTAGTCGTAGCGGAACGACCGGCTTCCACTGGGCGAAACGACGACATACAGGCCGTTCCCACCGTCGCTGACCTTGTACGACCGCTCGCCAGGCTGCAGTTCGCGCAGCTTAGCTTCCGTCAATCCGTGACGCGTCTTCGCGCCAGGCAGGCCAGCACTGGCCCGATGCACCGAGGTGTCCATGAAGTCTCCGATCCGACCCTGATCGCAGGAGCGGATACCGTCATGGGCGGTGACGGTATTGCCGCAGACCTGCCAGCGTAGGTGCTCGGGTACCGTCAAATCAACCGTCAGGACGTCTGGGACGGCGCTGAATCGCACGGGACGCTTTTGCGCGCTACGCCCTCGTCCCTACAGCGAAATCGGATTGTTCTGGGACGGCCGGAGACACCGTGGGACGATCTTGGCTCATTCCCACTCGATCGTCGCGGGCGGCTTCGAGCTGACGTCGTAGGTCACGCGGTTGATGCCGCGCACCTCGTTGATGATGCGGCTCGAGACTTTCTTGAGCAGGCCGTACGGAAGTTCGGCCCAGTCGGCCGTCATGAAGTCGCTGGTCTGCACGGCGCGCAGTGCGACGACATAGTCATAGGTGCGGCCGTCGCCCATGACGCCAACGCTCTTCACGGGCAGGAAGACGGCAAAGGCCTGACTGGTGAGGTCGTACCAGTTCTTGCCGGCGGGTTCGTCGCGCCACGCGCGCAGTTCTTCGATGAAGATGGCATCGGCGCGGCGCAGCAGGTCTGCGTATTCGCGCTTCACTTCACCGAGGATGCGCACGCCCAGCCCAGGGCCTGGGAACGGATGGCGGTAGACCATGTCCGGCGGCAGGCCAAGCGCGACGCCCAGTTCGCGGACTTCGTCCTTGAACAGATCGCGCAGCGGTTCCAGCAGTTTCAATCCCAGGGTCGCCGGCAATCCGCCGACGTTGTGGTGGCTCTTGATCGTGGTGGCTTTCTTGGTCTTGGCGCCACCGGATTCGATGACGTCCGGATAGATGGTGCCCTGGGCCAGCCACTTGGCGCCCTTCAGCTTCTTCGCTTCGGCCTGGAACACTTCGACGAATTCGCGGCCGATGATCTTGCGCTTGGCCTCGGGGTCGGTGACGCCGGCAAGATGGCCGAGAAACTGTTCGCTGGCGTCCACGTGCACGACTTTCGCGTGCAGCCGGCCGGCGAACATCTCCATGACCATGGCGCCTTCGTTCAGTCGCAGCAGGCCATGGTCGACGAACACGCAGGTGAGCTGGTCGCCGATGGCGCGGTGAATCAGCGCCGCGGCCACGCTGGAATCGACGCCGCCGGAAAGACCGAGGATCACCTCTTCATCGCCCACCTGCTCGCGAATCTTCTGCACCGCTTCGACGATGTGGTCGCCCATGACCCAGTCGGGCTTGGCGCCGGCAATGCCCAGCACGAAGCGTTCGATCAGCGCGCGGCCCTGTACGGTGTGCGTGACTTCGGGGTGGAACTGCACGCCATAGTAGCCGCGCGTTTCATCGGCGATGCCGGCAATGGGGCAGCTCGGCGTGGATGCCATCAGCTTGAAGCCGGGCGGCAGCGCGGTGACCTTGTCACCGTGGCTCATCCACACCTGATGGCGCTCGCCCACCTCCCACAGGCCGTCGAACAGCACGCACGGTTCGGTGACGGTGAGGAACGCGCGGCCAAATTCGCCCGAATCGCCCGGCTCGACCTTGCCGCCGAGCTGCTCGCTCATCACCTGCTGGCCATAGCAGACGCCAAGGATCGGCACGCCGCTGTCGAACAACACCTGCGGCGCGCGCGGACTGCCGTCAGCAGGGACGCTGGCAGGCGAACCGGACAGGATCACGCCCCTGGGCTTCATCCGGGCAAACGCCGCTTCGGCCTGCGAGAACGGGGCGATCTCGCAATAGACCCCTGCCTCGCGCACGCGCCGCGCGATCAATTGTGTCACCTGGCTGCCGAAAT
>JAHCKV010000447.1 GCA_026125595.1 Burkholderiales bacterium
CGCTCAACCCCGTGCCGCCCAGTGCCAACTGGAACGCCGTGCGCAGCCATCCGATGTACAACTCGGGCTCGACGTTGAATCTGGAAACTACGGTCGCGCAACCCGGCGATGCGAATGCAGACAACTGGGAGTTCCGGATGTATCCGGGCATGATCCTGCCGGCGGGTTCGCGCTACAAGATCTGCAACAACGCCGGCAACAATGGCGGTTGCGGCGGGTGGAACGACAACACAGCGGATCGCTGCATCCGCGGCAACGGATCCCAGGGTTGCGGCAATGCCAGCTGGATCATTCCCGGCTATGTGCGCACCGCCAACGGTGCCACGACCGACACGCAGAACCTCGGCATCGGGGGCAACAATCACCTGGAAGTGCAGATCGCGTACCTGCCGGCCACCGTGTGGGTGCAGTCCAAGAACGCCGGCGCCCTGGCGGCCAACGAATCCTGGGGCCCGATCCTGCCTGGCCAGACCACGGCGACGCGGCTGATCCGCATCGACATCACGTCCGCGACCACGTCGTACGCCAAAGCCGGTACTCGCAGCGACTGCGTCGGCGCCACTTGCTCCTATGCGGAAGAGTTGACGAACTTCTCCAACTGGTTCGCGTACTACCGCAAGCGGCACATGTACCTCAACGCTGCGACCGGCATCGCGTTCGATCAGGTCACCGGCATCCGCGTCGGTCAGTTCGTGTTCAACAACCGCAACGACGTCACGATGTACGACTTCGACAACACGAACGACAACGCGAATGCCCGCCGCCTGCTGTACGATCTGTACCGCATCAAGGGGACCGGCGGCACACCGACGCGCGAATCGCTGGAACACGCTGGACGCCAGTTTCAACGGACCGGCACCAGCGCGCCGATTCAGGCGGCATGTCAGTACAACGCGGCCTTCGTGATCACCGACGGTTTCGCCAATGCCAGCGGACCGACCAGCTACGGCAACGCGGACAGCAATGCCAGCAATCGCTTCACGGTCCCCTATGACATCAACAACCCGGATCTGAACTACAACGATCCGCCGCCCGCGCCACCCGGCAACATTTCGCGCCCTTCGCCGCTCGGCGGCCCGGCGCTGCCGGCGGTGACCGTGACACCGGCTCCGCCCTATCCGGACGGGTTCAGCAACACCATGGCGGACATCGCCATGTACTTCTACTCGACCAATCTGCGGTCCGATCTGACGACTCGCCAGGTCGTGGTGAACCCCGGTGACACCGGTCGCGAAGCCGATCGCAACGACATGTTGCACATGAACACCTTCGCGCTGGGACTGGGCGTACAGGGCGTCGTGTTCGGACGCAACGACTCGGCGACGGTGATCGCACAGAATCAGGACCCGTACACGAACCCGCCCGACTGGAACGCGATCGGAGATCCGCGGCAGTTCGACCGCAACCCGCGCGCGGTCGACGATCTGTGGCATGCCACGATCAACGGCCGCGGCAAGATGCTGTCCGCATCGGCACCGGAGGAAGCCCGTTCGGGCGTGGTCGACGTCATCAACAATGTCGGCGCCCGCGGCGGCGCCGGCGCTGCGGTGGCGGTGGCGAACCCGAACCTGTTCCCCGGCGACAACTTCTCGTACGCGTCCAGCTACAACTCCGGCGCCTGGTCCGGCGACCTGAACAAGTACGCGGTCGATTTGAGCACCGGGCAGCCGTCGACGACGGGCCTGTGGACCCCGTCGCCCCAGAAACAACTGGCGACCAGGGTACCCACCACTCGACTGATCGCCACGACCAATCCATCCGGTGGAGGCGGCGGCGTACCGGTCGGAACACCGTTCCAGTGGAACAACCTGAACGCCACGCAGCAAACACTGCTCGGCAGTGACTCCCAGGTGCTGGATTTCCTGCGCGGGGATCGTTCCCGCGAAGTCGACAAGTTCCGCTCCCGCGGCCCCCGGCCGCAACGGGATGCCGGCGGCAATTTCGTGCTGGACGGCACCGGGCGTTACGTCTACGTGAACAACATCACGCCGGACAACGTCGCCGTGCTGGGCGACATCATCAACGCCGAACCGGTGGTGGTCCGCAATCCGACTCGCAGCTACTTCGACGCCGGCTACGGCGAATTCCGCACCACGCAGTCGGGCCGGGCCGGCGTCGTCTACCAGGGTGGCAACGACGGCATGCTGCACGCGTTCAGCGTCGAGGACGGCACCGAGCTGTGGGCCTACGTGCCGAGCTGGACGTTCCCGACCTTGCGCAATCTGTCGGACCGGACGGGCTTCAGGCACCTGTACTACGTCGATGGCACGCCGGCCGTCGGCGACGTCGACTTCGGCCGTGTCGGCGGATCGATCGGAACACCCGACTGGCGCACGATTCTGGTGGGCGGACTGCGCAAAGGCGGCTTCGGTTACTACGCGCTCGACATCACGAACCCGTCGGCCGGGTCCGAGACGGACGTCGCCAACAAGGTGCTGTGGGAGTTCCCGAACGACAGCAATCCGACACTGATGAGCACGGTCGAGCGACGCAACGTCGGCTACTCGTTCGGCAAGCCGGTGATCGTCAAGACCCGCGCCCACGGCTGGGTCGCGCTCGTGACATCGGGCTACAACAACGGCAACACCGGCGTCGGATCCTCCGGTGGCGACGGTCGGGGCTATCTGTACGTGCTGAATGCCCGCACCGGCGCGTTGCTGAAGGTCATGGAAACGCAAGCGGGCACCGCAGACACGCCGTCTGGGCTGGGTCCGATCTCGGCGTTCATCTCCCGTCCCGCCATCGACGCTACCGCCGAAGCGATCTACGGTGGCGATCTGCTGGGCAACGTCTGGCGCTTCGACGTGTCGAGCGCGAATCCGGATCTCTGGACCGTCACGCGACTGGCCGCACTGCGCAGCACGTCCGGTGGTCCCGCCAGCACGGGGATCCAGCCCATCACCACGGAACCCGAACTGGGCACCATCAACCGCAAGCGGGTCGTGTTCGTCGGCGGCGGCCAGTATCTCGGCGATTCGGATGCGATGCAGACGGCCGGCACGATCCCTCCGGAGAACGCCTACACCCGCCGCACCATGAGCTTCTACGCGTTGCGTGACGACCTGAGCACGCCGGTCTTCCCCACGCCGGTGATCTCCGACGTGCGCAGCCTGCAACAGCAGACGGTGACCGTTTCCGGGGATCTGCTGAACATCACCAACACCGCCGTGAACTTCAACACGCAGGCCGGTTGGTTCTTCGATTTCCCGCGCACTGGGGAACGTGCAGTGACCAATCCGATCCTGTCCGGTGGCGTGGTGGTGTTCACGACGAACATTCCGGATCGTTTCGACCTCTGCAATCCGGGTGGCAGTTCATGGGCCTATTTCGTGGATTATCAGACCGGCGGGCTGATTCCCGGCGCGATCTCCGCCGGCCAGAAGATCG
>JAHCKV010000448.1 GCA_026125595.1 Burkholderiales bacterium
GCAACAGATCGGCCCCGCCATCGAACAGGCCCGGACGCTGATGCGCAAGCACCGCGTGCCGGTGGTGCTCGAAGTGATGCTCGAGCGAGTCACCAACATCGCCATGGGACAGGAGATCGACCGCATCAACGAGTTCGAGCCGGTTCTCGATCTCGCGCCGGAACCCGGATCCGCAGTCGCTGCTGCGGCGGCGGCACTCGTATAATCCGCCGCCTTTCCCCGCCGGAGCATCCCATGCCGCGCTTCAACGCCAACGTGTCGATGATGTTCAACGAAGTGCCGTTCCTCGAGCGCTTCGCCGCCGCCGCCAAGGCCGGCTTCAAGGGCGTCGAGTTCCTGTTCCCGTACGACTTCCCGAAGGAGCAGGTCAAGGCTGCCGTCGATGCCAGCGGGCTGGAACTCGTGCTGCACAACATGCCGCCCGGTGACTGGGCCAAGGGTGAGCGTGGCCTGGCGAGCCTGCCCGGCCGCGAGGACGAGTTCCGCGCCGGCGTCGCGAAGGGGCTCGAATACGCGACGCATCTGGGGCTGAAGCAGATCCATTGCATGTCGGGCATCCCCGCGGCTGACGCCGATCCGGCGAAACTGCGCGCCACCTTCGTCGCCAACCTGAAGTTCGCGGCGACCGAGGCGAAGAAGGCCGGCCTCACCGTGCTGATCGAACCGATCAACCTGCGCGACATTCCCGGCTATTACCTCAACTACTCGAAGCAGGCCATCTCGCTGATGGACGAGATCGGCGCCGACAACCTGTTCCTGCAGTACGACATCTATCACATGCAGATCATGGAAGGCGACCTGGCCCCGACCATGGAAAAGCTGCTGCCGCGCATCGGCCACATGCAGATCGCCGACACGCCGGGACGCCACGAACCGGGCACCGGCGAGATCCACTACCCGTTCCTGTTCGATCACATCGACCGCATCGGCTACAAGGGCTGGATCGGCTGCGAATACCGTCCCGCCGGCAAGACCGAGGACGGTCTCGGCTGGGCGCGCCAGTACCTGGGCTGAACGCGACCGGCCATCACAACCCATCAACGGGAGGAGTCGTAATGAACATCGGATTCATCGGGCTGGGCATCATGGGCAAGCCCATGGCCGGCCACCTCATCGCCGCCGGACACACGCTGTATCTGCACAGTCGCAGCGGTGTACCGGCCGAGCTGACGGCCGCCGGTGGCATCGCCGCCGCCAGCGCGAAGGAAGTGGCGCAGAAGGCCGACATCATCATCACGATGCTGCCGGACACGCCGGACGTGGAGAAGGTGATGCTCGGCGCGAACGGTGTCGCCGAAGGCTTGAGCGCCGGCAAGATCGTCGTCGACATGAGTTCCATCTCGCCGATGGACACCAAGCGCTTCGCCGACGTCATCGCGCAGAAGGGCTGCGACTACGTCGATGCACCGGTCTCGGGTGGCGAAGTTGGCGCCAAGAACGCATCGTTGACCATCATGTGCGGTGGCACCGATGCGGCGTTCGAGAAGGTCAAGCCGCTGTTCGAGAAGATGGGCAAGAACATCACGCTGGTCGGCGGCGTCGGCGCGGGCCAGATCTGCAAGGTCGCGAACCAGATCGTCGTCGCACTGAATATCGAAGCGGTGGCCGAGGCGCTGCTGTTCGCATCCAAGGCCGGCGCCGACCCCGCGAAAGTGCGGCAGGCGCTGATGGGAGGATTCGCCGCGTCACGCGTGCTGGAAGTCCATGGCGAACGCATGATCAAGCGCACCTTCGATCCGGGCTTCCGCATCGAACTGCACCAGAAGGACTTGAACCTCGCGCTGCAGAACGCGCGGCAACTGGGCGTCAGTCTGCCCAACACCGCCACCGCGCAGGAACTGTTCAACGCCTGCCAGGCCCGGGGCGGCGCGAAGTGGGACCACTCCGGCATGGTGCAGGCGCTGGAGGCGCTGGCGAACCACAAGGTCGCGTAAGCCCCCCACCCCACCACCCGCGGACGGCGCATTGAGCGTCCCACCGCCGGCGTCGTCCGGGTGGCGAACGTACGCGCTGCTCGGTGCGGGCGTCGCGGTGGTGTCGACCGCGTCGATCCTGATCCGCTACGCGCAGGCCGACGGCGCACCGTCGCTGGCGATCGCCGCGTTGCGGCTCGGTATCGCCACGGTCGTGCTCACGTTGTTCATCGCGCCGCGACTGGCGACGGAACTGCCCCGCGTCACGCGGCGCGATCTGCTGCTGGCCGTCGCGTCCGGTGGCGTGCTGGCCGTCCACTTCGCGGCGTGGATCTCGTCGCTGGCGTTCACATCGGTCGCCAGCAGCGCGGCACTGGTCACGACCAACCCGGTGTGGGTCGGCATCGCGTCGCTGGTGATCCTGCGCGAACGTCTGGCACCCGCCGCGATCGTCGGCGTCGTGCTCGGCCTGGGCGGCAGCGTGCTGGTGCTGCTGAGCGATCAGGCCACCGGCGAAACCGCCACTGCTTCGCAGCCGCTGCTCGGCAACGGCCTCGCGCTGCTCGGTGCCGTGATGGCGTCCGCGTACCTGTTGATCGGCCGCGGTCTGCGCGCACGCGTTTCGTTGCAGACCTATGTGTGGCTCGTCTACGCCGCCGCGGCGGTCGTGTTGTGCCTGCTGGCGCTGGTGGCCGGCGCCTTCACCGCGCCATGGGGTCCGGTCGCATGGGCCTGCATGGTCGGCCTGGCGCTCGGCCCGCAACTGATCGGCCATACGACGTTGAACTGGGCGCTGCGACGGGTTTCCGCGACCCTGGTCGCACTCGCGATCCTCGGCGAACCCGTCGGGGCGGCACTGCTCGCATGGCTGCTGTTCGATGAAACCTTCACCGCGCTGCAACTGGCCGGTTTCGCGCTGCTGCTGGCCGGAATCTTCGTGGCCGCGCGGGGCGAGCGAACCTCGCCGTAAAATCGATCTCTCCCTCCCCGCCCCGACACCCATGACCGACCACCGCCCCCTGCTGCGCCGCATGTTCGACGCCGCCGTCGCCTCCGCGATGCCGGACAAATGCGTGCCGCCCCATCTGCCGCCACCGCCCAAGGGCCGCACGATCGTGATCGGCGCCGGCAAGGCGTCCGCGGCGATGGCCCAGGCCGTCGAACAGCACTGGCCCGGGCCGCTGGAAGGGCTGGTCATCACCCGCTACGGCCACCACGCGCCGTGCAGCCGGATCGAGATCGTCGAGGCGGCCCATCCGGTGCCCGACGAAGCGGGCGCGAACGCGGCGCGACGCATCCTGAATCTGGTACAGGGTCTGACGCCAGACGATCTGGTGCTGTGCCTGATCTCCGGCGGTGGTTCCGCACTGATGCCGTTGCCCGGCGCGGGCCTGACGCTGGCGGACAAGCAGGCCGTCAATCGCGCGCTGCTGCAGTGCGGCGCCAACATCGGCGAGATGAATT
>JAHCKV010000449.1 GCA_026125595.1 Burkholderiales bacterium
TTCAAGATCAAGGGTGCCGGCGGATTCGTGCATGAGCTCTTCTGCGCACCGTTCGGTCCGCAATGGTTCTTGTGGATTCCGAACCTCGCGCTCAACATCATCGAGTTCGTCGCCAAGACCGTGTCCCTGGGTATGCGGCTGTTCGGCAACATGTACGCGGGTGAGCTGATCTTCTTCCTGATCGCGTTGCTCGGCGGTACCGCCACGGCCTTGGGCTTCATCGGACATGTGATCGCCGGTTCCGTCTGGGCGATCTTCCACATCCTCATCGTGCTGCTGCAGGGCTTCATCTTCATGATGCTCACGCTGGTCTATCTGGGCCAGGCGCACGAAGGGCACTGACCCGCTTCGCTTAACCTTCCTTCGAACAAGGAGCTGACATGGAAATTGTTGGACTGGTCGCACTCGCCTGCGGTCTCATCATCGGTCTGGGTGCTCTCGGTGCATGTATCGGCATCGGCATCATGGGCAGCAAGTTCCTCGAATCCTCCGCGCGCCAGCCGGAACTGATGAACCAGCTGCAGACCAAGATGTTCCTGCTGGCCGGCCTGATCGACGCCGCGTTCATTATCGGGACCGGTATCGCACTCTGGTTCGCCACGGCCAACCCGTTCAAGGGCTGAGCCGGACCATGCTTGGTCCGGACGCCGGCAGAACGCGCGTACCTGCGCCGACCACCGGCCCGTTTCGAGAGGAATAAGCCGTGAATCTCAACGCAACCCTGTTCGCCCAGCTCGTCGTCTTTCTGGTGCTGGCGGGCTTCACGATGAAATTCGTGTGGCCGCCGCTGATGAAAGCGCTCGACGAACGGGCGAAGAAGATCGCCGACGGTCTCGCCGCGGCGGAGAAAGGCAAGCAGGATCTCGCCAGTGCGGAATCCCGCGCCGGCGACATCGAACGTCAGGCCCGTGCGCAAGCGCAGGAACTGCTCGCTGGTGCCGAAAAGCGCGCCGCTGCCATCGTCGACGAAGCCAAGCAGAACGCCAAGGTCGAAGGTGATCGCATCATCACCGGTGCCCGTGCGGAAGTGCAGCAGGAAGCCTCTCAGTTGCGTGACGCGTTGCGCAAGCAGGTGGCGGCTCTGGCAGTCAGCGGTGCCGAGAAGATCCTGAAGCGGGAAGTCGACGCCAATGCCCATTCGGCGCTGTTGGCTGATCTGGAGCGGGAGCTCTGATCCGCCATGGCCGAACTCTCCACCATTGCGCGTCCCTATGCCGAAGCCGCCTTCGCCGCGGCTTCCGAAGGTGGTGACGTCGCCGCCTGGTCCGACGCGCTGACGCGACTGGTGGCGTTCTCGGCCGACAGTGCGCTGCAAGCCGCGATCTCCGACCCCCGCGTTCCGGTCGACAAGCTGGTCGCGTTGCTGACCGAACTGCTCGGTCAGAACGTTCCGCCGAAGTTTGGAAACTTCATCACCGTGCTGGCCGAGAACGGCCGGCTTCAGGTGTTGTCCGCGGTCGAAGAACAGTTCCGCGAACTGCGCGCCGAGAAGGAAGGGTCCGCCGATGCGACCATCATCTCCGCGTTTCCGCTGGACGACGGCGCGCTGGCGAAGCTCGTCGCTTCGCTCGAGAAACGGTTCAAACGCCGGATCCGGCCACAGGTTTCGGTCGATGCCAGCCTCATCGGCGGCGTCACCGTGCGTGTCGGCGACGAGGTCATCGATGCCTCGGTGCGCGGCAAGCTCGCGCAGATGGACACCGCGCTCCGCAATTGAGTATCTGACAAGGATCCGTCATGCAAAACCTCAGCCCGTCCGAGATCAGCAACCTGATCAAGAACAAGATCCAGGATCTCGCTCTTTCCGCGGACATTCGTACCCAAGGGACCGTGGTCTCCGTCACCGACGGCATCTGCCGCGTCCATGGTCTGTCGGACGTCATGCAGGGTGAAATGCTCGAGTTTCCGGGCAACACGTTCGGCCTCGCGCTCAACCTCGAACGCGACTCGGTCGGCGCCGTGATTCTGGGTGAATACGGCCACATCTCCGAAGGCGACACCGTCAAGTGCACGGGGCAGATCCTGTCCGTACCGGTCGGCACCGAACTGATCGGCCGCGTCGTGAACTCGCTCGGCCAGCCGATCGATGGCAAGGGTCCGATCAACGCCAAGGAAACCGACGTGATCGAGAAGGTTGCCCCGGGCGTGATTCACCGCAAGTCGGTGTCGCAGCCGGTGCAGACGGGTCTGAAGTCCGTCGACGCGATGGTGCCCGTCGGCCGCGGCCAGCGCGAACTGATCATCGGCGACCGCCAAACCGGCAAGACCGCGGTGGCCGTCGACACGATCATCAACCAGAAGGGCAAGGATCTCATCTGCATCTACGTCGCGATCGGCCAGAAGGCCTCGACCGTCGCCAACGTGGTGCGCAAGCTCGAAGAGTACGGCGCGATGGAGTACACCATCGTCGTCGCCGCCACCGCGTCCGAGTCCGCCGCCATGCAGTACATCGCGGCGTACTCCGGCTGCACGATGGGCGAGTACTTCCGTGATCGCGGTCAGGACGCCCTGATCATCTATGACGATCTGACCAAGCAGGCTTGGGCGTATCGCCAGATTTCACTGCTGCTGCGCCGCCCGCCGGGCCGCGAAGCGTATCCCGGCGACGTGTTCTATCTGCACTCCCGTCTGCTCGAACGGGCCGCGCGCGTGAACGAGGAGTACGTCGAGAAGTTCACGAAGGGTGCCGTCAAGGGCAAGACCGGTTCGTTGACGGCGCTGCCGATCATCGAAACCCAGGCCGGTGACGTGTCCGCATTCGTGCCGACCAACGTGATCTCGATCACGGACGGTCAGATCTTCCTGGAATCCGATCTGTTCAACGCCGGTATCCGGCCCGCCATCAACGCGGGTGTCTCGGTGTCCCGCGTCGGTGGTGCCGCGCAAACCAAGGTCATCAAGAAGCTTGGTGGCGGCGTCCGTCTGGCCCTGGCGCAGTACCGCGAACTCGCGGCGTTCGCGCAGTTCGCTTCCGATCTGGATGAAACCACCCGCAAGCAGCTCGAGCGTGGTCGTCTCGTGACCGAATTGATGAAGCAGCCGCAGTACCAACCGCTGGCGGTCTGGGAAATGGCCGTCACGTTGTTCGCCGTGAGTGGGGGCTACTTCGACGATGTGGAAGTGAAGAAGGCGTTGCTGGCCGAAAAGGCGCTGCGCGACTTCCTGAAGACGAAGTACGCCGATCTGGTGAATCGCATTGAATCCACCAAGGATCTCTCGAAGGACGACGAAGCCGCGCTGACCGCTGCGGTCAAGGACTTCAAGAAGACCGGTACGTACTGACCGTCACCGCCGCCACAGACGAAGAACGGGGCCTCCCATGCCGGGCAGCAAGGAAATCCGAACCAAGATCAAGAGCGTTCAGAACACGCGC
>JAHCKV010000045.1 GCA_026125595.1 Burkholderiales bacterium
GGATCGCATGATTCCCGCGATTGCCCTGACGGCATTCGTCCGCCCCGAAGACCGCCGACAAGCCCTGCACGCCGGGTATCAGGCCCACCTCGGCAAACCATTCGAAACCCACGAACTGGTGAACCTTGCGGCGAAGCTCGCGGCTCGTTCACCCGACGATCCGGGATCGTCACCGACGCCCCTGCCCTGATAGTGCGGCAAGGACGTCAAGGCAGTCCTCACGGCGCCGCTTCGGCCCGTGTGCGGGCGGCTTTTCGCGCTGATGCCGCTCGCGCGGCGGCGCCCACAGGAGAGCGGCGTGTTGGAACCACTGCGCCCGCCATGCCCGTCATTTGGTAGGGCTTCGACGGGGCCGCGTTACCGAATTGCTACCGCTCGGCGGTGAATGCCGAATCCGACGGACCGCCTCGGGTCAGAATCACGATTTGCTCCGTCAGCTCGCGCATGTCATACGGCTTCGAGACGTGCATCTGGAAACCCGCCAACAGCGCTTTGTCGCGATCGTTCTCGCGGGAATACGCGGTCAGCGCGATGGCGGGTGTGCGCCGCGCCGCATCGTCACGATCACGAATGCGGCGGATCAACTGATAACCGTCCATCTGCGGCATGCCCAGGTCGCTGACGATCGCATCGAACACCTGCGTATCGAGCTGCCGCAGCGCCTGGAACGCATTCTCCGCGGCGATCACATTCGCGCCGCTTTCTTCCAGCAGCAATTGCAGCACTTCCCGCGCGTCGGGTTCGTCTTCGACGATCAGGATCCGCAGGCCGTCGAGCCGCCGGACTTCGACGTCCACGGGAATGTCGAGTTCGAGAGGTCGTTGCCCCGGGGGGCTGCAGGGGATGCCGCTGGGGTTTGTGGACAACATGAGTCGCGATCCGGAACTGGCCGCACACGCGGCAAACATCTGCAGATTGATAGATTTTTCGCGATCGCGGTATCGGACGAACGCTGACGAGTCGTGATCTCGTTCGCGGTTGCGCGCCGACAGGCACGTGTAGTTGTCCGTCCTACGCAACCTCCTGCCTTTGCCGGAGAAACTGCAGCCGCGGGGTCAAGAAATGCCGTTCCGTGTCGTTGACCCTGCAGCAACATCCGGCCGGAGGACACCATGACACCTCGCTCCTACTCGAACCCGCTGGTCGATTTCGTGACCTCGAATGCCGATGCCGATTGCGCGACCAATGTCGATCGGGTGCTCCGAGCCGTGCGCACCCATCTCGGGATGGATGTGGCGTTCGTATCGGAATTCCGCGAAACCGAGCGGGTTTTTCACAATGTGGATGCGCGGGGACACTCGCCGATCCATCCGGGCGATGCCGCGCCGCTGGACAGCGGCTACTGCAAGAAGGTGGTCGATGGCGTGCTGCCGGAGTTGATTCCCGACACGCGTGGCGTGCCGGCCGCGGTGGCCCTGCCGGAAACCCAGGCGATTCCCATCGGCGCCCACCTGAGCGTGCCGATCCTGCTCGACGATGGCGCGATCTACGGCACGTTCTGCTGCTTCAGTTTCGACGCGGATCCATCGCTGGGCACGCGCGATCTGCAGATGATGAAGGCGTTTGCAGATCTGTTGGGGCACCAGTTGAGCCGGGATCAGGCGCTGATCGGAAGCCGCACCGACAAGCTCCGCCGGATCACGTCGGCACTCGACTGCGGACAGCCCGGCATCGTCTACCAACCGATCTACGACATCACGAAGCACCGCGCGGCGGGCATGGAATGCCTGGCCCGCTTCAGCACCGATACCCCGCGATCGCCCGACAAATGGTTTGCGGAAGCCGCGGAGATCGGCCTCGGCATCGACCTGGAAGTCAGTGCGATCTGCACGGCACTGGAGGGACTCGACCGGATGGCGCCGGGCACTTATCTATCGGTCAATGCGTCACCGGAGATGGTGATCAGCGGCGCGCTCGCGCAGATCCTGCGCAGCGTCGATTGCGATCAGGTCGTGCTGGAGATCACCGAGCATCAGGCGATCCCGGACTACCAGCGACTCGGCAGCGCGCTGGAACACCTGCGCGACCGGGGCCTGCGACTCGCCATCGACGACGCCGGTGCCGGCTACGCGAGCATGCGACACATCCTGATGCTGCAGCCGGACATCATCAAGCTCGACCTGAGCCTGACCCATGGCATCGATGCCGACCCGCGTCGACGCGCCATGGCTTCGGCGCTGATCGCGTTTGCCGGTTCCACCGGCAGCACCGTGATCGCGGAAGGTGTCGAGAACCAATCCGAACTGGGCACGCTGCAACGGTTGGGGGTCTCCCGCGTGCAGGGCTACTTCGTCAGTCGACCGATGCCGCTGGAAGACGCCGCCGCATGGAGCGCCGAGCACGCATGAGTCGTGCGTGCAGCGGGAGTTCGATCGTTGCGAGCCCATTGCCGCTGTCATGACCACACGATCTACGTGGCCGCCCTGTCCATCGCTTCCAGCAATCGCTCCAGCCGTACCGGATAGTCCCGCACCCGCACGCCGACGGCGTTGTAGATGGCGTTCGTGATGGCGGCGCCGACGCCAGAGATGCCGAGCTCGCCGATGCCCTTGCTCTTCAGCGGATTCGATGCCGGATCGAGCTCCGGCAGAAACACCACTTCGATGTCCGGCACATCGGCGTGCACGGGTATCTGATACTCCGCCAGATCGTGATTGATGAAGCTGCCGTAGCGAGCATCCATCACCAACTGCTCAGACAGCGCGGTGCCGATGCCGAAGATCATGCCGCCGATGCATTGCGAGCGCGCCGTCTTCTCGTTCAGGATGCGGCCCGCGGCAAACACGCCCAGCATGCGGCGGACGCGTACCTCGGCCGTATCGGCATCGACACCGACTTCGACGAAGTGCGCGCCGTACGCCGCCTGGGAGAACGCCTTGCTGTTCTTGCCGGGCTTCAACTCGCCGATCACTTCCACCGGCCCCCCACGGGCCGCGTCGACCAACGACAGCGAGTGGCTGCCGTCGGTCAAAGCACCGTCGCGAAAGCGCGCGGTGGCGATGTCGATTCCGCCCTGCATCGCGAGACGCTGTCGCAGGCGCGAAACGGCGTCATACACGGAACCGCCGGAGCTGCCCGCACCCCACGAACCGCCGGAACCGGCGCCATACGGGAACGCGGTGTCGCCGAGCTCGACGACGATCCGGTCCGGCGCAATGTCCAGCAGCTCCGCCGCCACCTGCGTGAGGATGGTGTAGGTGCCCGTGCCGATGTCGGTCATGCTGGTCTGCAATTGCACGTGCCCGTCCGCGTGGAGCCGCAGCCGGACAGTCGACGCCTGCGTCGGGTTGCCGCGAACGGCCGCCGCCATGCCGGTGCCGATCCAGAAGCGGCCCTCGCGTCGCTGCCGGGGTTTCGGATTGCGGTCGGTCCAGCCGAACCGGCCGACGCCTTCATTCAGACAGGCGACCAGATTGCGGCTGGAGAACGGCACGTCCGTCTCCGGATGTCGCGCCGGCTCATTGCGCAACCGCAGCTCCACCGGGTCGAGGTCCAGCTGCTCCGCCAACTCGTCCATGGCGTTCTCCAGCGCCAGCATGCCGACCGCTTCGCCGGGGGCGCGCATCGAGGAAGCCCGCGGCTTGTTCCGTTGCCCGAGCCGATGCTGGGTCAGCCGGTGCGGTGCGGCGTAGAGCATCCGGGTACCGAGGGCCGCCGGTTCCCAGAAGGCGTCGCCGACGGTGGTTTCGCCCCACGATTGATGACCGATGGCCACGAGTCTGCCGTCCGTCCCGGCGCCGAGGCGGACACGTTGCGCGGTCTGCGGACGCCGGCTGGTCGCGAAGAACACTTGCTGGCGCGTCATCACCACTTTCACGGGGCGACCGGTCATGCGGGATGCCATCGCCGCCAGCAGCGCATCGGCACATACGTCGAGCTTTCCGCCGAACCCACCGCCGATGTAACGACTGACGATGCGCACGCGCTTCGGCGACAGCCTCAGCGTGGCGGCGAGCGACGCATGGGCTTCCTTCAGCATCTGGTTGGCGGTTTCGATCACCACCGCATCCCCCTCCCACCAGGCGAGCGTGGCATGCAGTTCGATCGCCGCATGGGATTGATCGGGCGTGTGAAAGACCCGATCGAACGTCGCGTCGGCGTTGTCGAAGGCACCGTCGAAGTGACCGACCTTCGTATCGGGCGGCGAACCGTATCGCGGCTTCGGCTTGCGCGCGCCGACTCGCAGGTCGGCCGTGTCGAAGTTTCCGGTGGTGCGGTCATAGCGCACGTGGAGCGATTTCGCGGCATCCCGCGCCTGCTCGAAGCCCGTGGCCACGACCAGCGCGATCGGCTGACCGACATGCCGGATCCGCGCATCCCGCAGTTGCGGCGCAGCGGGTTCGCGCGTGCCCTGCGGCGGCGCGTTGTCGTGGTTCAGCACCAACACGACACCGGGTGCACGTTTCACTGCCGCCACGTCCATCGCCCGGATTCGGCCCGCGCCGATCGCGGCGGCGACCATCACGCCGTACAGCATGTCCGGCAATCGATGGTCGGCCGCGTAGCGCGCAGCACCGGTGACTTTCAACACGCCGTCGACTCGATCCAGCGGCGTGCCGAGCACAGTCGGTGTCGTTCCATCGACGAGGGTCTCGTCCACTGGTGCATTCATTTCCATGGCGTTCCCGTCAGGCGGTGGTGGCTTCGGCCAACGCGGCACGAAGGGTTCGACGCAACAGCGACAGCTTGAAGCCGTTGTCCCGCAGCGCCCGCGCCGATGCGAGCATCGCATCGGCAGCACCGTTGAATGCCGCGTCGGTTGCCGGCGCGCTCTGCAGCTGTGACTCGGCCCGGGCGTCGCGCCACGGTTTGTGCGCCACACCACCCACCGCAAACCGCGCGGCCGCCACGTTGTCACGATCGCCGTCGACGATCGCGGCGACGGACACCAGCGCAAATGCGTAGGACGCCCGGTCCCGCACCTTGCGATACACCTGCCGGCCGGGCGGCGCCGGTGGCAACCGGACGGCCGTGATCAACTCGCCGGCGCGCAATGTCGTGTCGCGTTCCGGGCGGTCTTCCGGCAACCGGTGCAGATCGGCGATCGGAACCACGCGGGTCGATCCATCCGTGGCGACCGTTTCGACTTCCGCGTCGAGCACCCGCATCGCGACAGCCATGTCGGAGGGCTGCACGGCGATACAGGCGTCGCTGGCCCCCAGGATGGCGTGCATGCGGTTGTGCCCTTCGAGCGCGGCGCAGCCGATGCCCGGCTCCCGCTTGTTGCACGGCAGGGTCGTGTCGTAGAAGTACGAGCAGCGCGTTCGCTGCAGCAGATTGCCGCACGTGGTGGCCTTGTTGCGCAATTGGCCGGACGCGCCGGCGAGCAGCGCCCGGGACAACACGGGGTACTGACGCATCACCCGCGGATCGGCGGCCAGCGTCGAGTTCCGCACCAGCGTGCCGATGCGCAACCCGCCGTCGTCCATCTCGTCGATCCGATCCAGACCGATGCGGCCGATGTCGACGAGATGGGTCGGCGTCTCGATCTGCAGCTTCATCAGATCGAGCAGATTGGTTCCGCCGGCCACGTAGCGAGCCAACGGGTGTGCCACGAACGACTTCACGGCGTCGTCCACGGAAGATGGCCGCTCATACGTGAACGCCTTCATGACGGCGTCCCCGCCTGCCGGATCGCAGCGACGATGTTCGGATACGCAGAGCAGCGGCACAGGTTGCCGCTCATGCGTTCGCGAATCTCCTCGTCGGTCAGCGCCGGTTTGCCGCCGAGATCTGCCGTCACGTGGCTCGGCATGCCGCGCCGGACCTCGTCGAGCATCCCGACCGCCGAGCAGATCTGCCCCGACGTGCAGTAGCCGCACTGGAATCCGTCGTGTTCGATGAACGCAGCCTGCATCGGATGCAGTTGCTCCCCGGCCGCGAGACCTTCGATCGTCGTGATGCGATCACCGTCGTGCATCAGTGCCAGCGACAGGCAGGCGTTGATCCGTTCGCCGTTGACCAGCACCGTACAGGCGCCGCACTGGCCGTGGTCGCAGCCTTTCTTCGTTCCCGTCAACTCCATGTGGTCACGCAACGCATCGAGCAGCGTCGTGCGCGGATCCAGTTGGAGACGGCTGGTCGCCCCATTCACATCGAAGCGGACGGCCATCGTCGCGACCGGTTCGGGTACCGGAGCCCCCCGTGACGAAGTCGGCGGCTGCTCGGCCCGCGGCGGGGCGCTGCCGAAGGCCACCAACGGTTCGCCCGCCAGCACGGCGCAACCCTTGAGCAGATTGCGGCGGACACCATCGTGCCCGGTGGTGTATCGCTTGAAGGAGATCATCTGAACCTCGTCGACGGATGCGGTGAGCCGACGACTGCGCGCACTGTCGCGTCAATCGCCGACGTTTCCGATCCATCAGCAATCAGCGCTCCCGGACTGGGAGCAATTGCATCCGATCTCGGAGCGGGAGGCGACGTCTGCCTCCGTTTCGCGACGATCCGCATGGCGGACACGTCTACCGGGACAGGCGAGATCGCGCGGGCGGTAACAACATCAACGCAACGAGCACCGTCCCACCGAGGATCGCCGACAACCTCAGTGCATCCGCACCGAAGCGGTCGAGCCAGAGACCGAACATCCAGGGTGCGAGCGCCTGCGCAAGTCGCGCCGGCACCATCAGCCAGCCTTGTCGATGACCGTAGCCGGCAGGCCCGAACAGCACCAGCGGCAGCGTTCCCTTGGCGATCGTCAGAATGCCGTTGCCCGCGCCGTGCAACAGCGCGAAGGCCGCGCCCGCCGGTGCGCCGACGCTCAGGAACACGCAAGCGCCGACGGGATGCATCAAGGCTGCCACACGTGCCGACCACAGCGGATGCACACGACGCAACAGGCCGAACTCGAGCAGGCGTCCGGCGACCTGGGCCGGACCCACCAACGCTCCGACGGCGACGGCGGCTGCCAGCGTGGCGCCGCCGGCCTGCAGCAATGCAGGCAGGTGCGCGGCCATCGCAGTACTGACGAACCAAGTCACGGCGAACACGAACGCGAGTAGTGCAGCGGCGCGGCCGGCGGCAGGCGTTCCGGCAGCGAGCTCGCCGGCCGACGCTGAATCGACCGGGGTCGCCACGATATGCCGATGGGGCAGCGAAGCGTTCAGTGGCAGGCCGATCAGTAGATGCAGTGCGGCCCACGTCCAACAGGCACCCCGCCAGCCGAACCGGATTTCGAGCCATGCAGTCAACGGCCAGCTGATCGTGCTGGCGAAACCCGCGATCAGCGTGATGCCGGTGATGCTGCCTCGCGCTTCGCGACCGAACACGCGGACCAGCGCAGCGAACGCAGCCTCGTACAGGCCACTGCCCATGCCGATTCCCAGCACGACCCACGCCGCGAACAGGCCGACCGGCCCGCGTGCCGACGCCAACGCGGCAAGCCCCGCGGCGAACACCAGGCTGGTGCCCGTGAGCACCGATCGACCACCCCACCGATCGATGTTGCGACCCGCCCACGGACCGAGCACCGCCGAGACGATCAACGCCAACGAAAACGCGGCGAAGATTGTCGGCGTCGACACGCCGAGATCGTGCGCCATCGGCGCGGCGAGGATCGCCGGCAAGTAGTACGACGACGCCCACGCCAGCGTCTGCGCGGTCCCAAGCGTGACGACCGTGCGGCCGCGCGCCGAAGCGATCATGTCAACCGCAGCACGCGTTGACACCTGCTCCGGGCGCTGAGCGTTGTCCAATCATCGGTGCCTGGGCCGATTCGGGACCGCAACCGCATCCGGCCGCCCCTTCTTCCTTGCGGGCTTCGTCGACCGCGCAGCAAGCGACCGCCATGTTCTTCGGAGGGCCTCCGCAACAAGCGCTGCTTTCGGCGACGGCATCGAGGTCCGTCGAGCAGATGCCGGTCTGCGGGAGTTCGAGTTGCACTTCATCGGCCGCGCGCAGATCACCGGCCAGAGCCGCGACCACGGAGCGGGCCTGCTCGTAACCGGTAGCCATCAGGAAGTTCGGCGCTCGCCCGTAGCTCTTGGCACCGATCGCGTAGAAACCCGGCTCCGGATGCGCGAGCTCCCGATGCCCGTGAGGTCGTACGGTGCCACAGCTGTGCAGGTTCGGATCGATCAGCGGCGCCAGCGCGTCGGTGCTTTCCAGCCAGGGGTCGAGACGCAGTCGCAGTTCCCGCGCAATCGAGAGGTCGGGCCGTGACCCGGTCGATGCGATGATCTCGTCAACGTCGTCGATCGGCACGCATTGCGGGTCCGCTGGATTGATGCGCAGGCCTTCCGGCGTGCGAACGATCTGCCTGATGCCGAACCCCGGATGCACTTCCAGCTCACCGCGCTCGACCAGTGCACGCAGTCGCGTTCCGAGTTCACCGCGGGCCGACAATCCGTCGTTCTCGCCGCCCCCGTACAACCGGCGCAGATCGGTTCCTCGCACGGCCCAGATGATCCGCGTCTGCGGTACCGTTGCGGCCAGGGTCACCAGCGCCAGCAGATTGCCCGCGGCGGAATGTCCAGCACCCACCACGAGCACCTTGCGACCGGCATAGCGCGCGCGATCGGTACCGAGTACATCCGGCATGCCATGGACGATGCGGTCGCACGCCTCGGCCTCTCCCTCCGCAAGAAGCCCCTGCACGCCGAGGGGATTCGGCTGCGACCACGTGCCGGATGCGTCGATCACCGCACGGGCGCGATGTGCCCGTACACCATCGGCCTGCTGCACCTGCAGGAGAAAGTCGGCACGTTCGCGGCCGGCCGTCTTCACTTTGTCGAATCCCGCTCGCGATATGGCGACCACCCGCGCGCCGACATGCACATGGGCCGCGAGCGCCGGCGTGCGGGCCAGCGGTCCGAGATAGCGATCCAGCAGTTCGCCTGCGGTCGGCAACGTGTCGTCGTCGGGTACGTCGTGACCTGCGCTCGCCAGCAACGCGCGCGCGGCGTGATCCACGTTATAGCGCCATGGTGAAAACAACCGGACATGCCGATAGCCTGCGAGGTGTGCGGCGACCTGTTCACCGGCTTCGAACACTTCCACCGGCAACCCCCGCTGGATCAGATGCGCAGCCGCTGCCAGGCCCACCGGACCGGCGCCGACTACGACAATGGGTGGCTTCGGAATGTCGTTGCGTTCCATTTCACGCTCCCTTCGTTATTCGTCGATTTACGAACATACAGACAAAAAAAAGCCCCCGTCAGAGGGCCTCGACCAGACGCTTCAACACCGCGAGCCGATCGGGATTGACGCAGTAGCAGGTGCGTTGCTCTTCCGCCGAACCGAGCACCAAACCGGCATCCTTCAGGACCTTCACGTGCTGCGACGTGGTGGAGGGCGCCAGGTCCATCAGATCGGAGAGGCTTCCGAAATAGCAAGTGCCGTATTGCGAGAGGTACTGCAGCAGCCGAATCCGCGCGGGGTGGGCCAACGCCTTCAGCAACACGGCGAGATCTTCAGCGTCGACGGAATCGCCGAAAGCGACGCGATCATTCGCGGCGGGTGCACAGGTTTTTCGTCCAGACATGGGAACGGCGCCTGATGGTTTCGTTGTTCGTCGAATTACGAATAATGGTAGGCAACCGAACTGATGCGGTCAAGCACTCATTCTCGAAACCCGCCGAAACAGCCAACGAAACAGTAGGCGGCAACGCCCGTTCAGGAGAACTTCGGCGACCGCTTCTCGACGAACGCCTGCACCGCTTCGTGGTGATCCGGTGTCAGATGCGCGATGGCCTGATACGCGGCCGATAGTTCCAGCAGTGAATCGATCGTGCTGTTCTGGCCTTCGCGCAGCAGCCGCTTCGTCATGCGCAGCACGGCACCCGGATTGGCGGCAATGCGGCCGGCGAGCGCCATCGCTTCGCCGAGCAGCGCGTCGACGGGCACGACCTTCGATACCAGTCCGCAGGCCAGCGCTTCGGCCGCCGTCAACGCATCGCCGGTGAAGGCCATCTCGGAAGCCTTCGACATACCCACCACGCGCGGCAGCAGCCACGCGCCGCCGTCGCCGGGGATGATGCCCACCTTCACGAAGCTCTCGGCGAACTTCGCCGTGTCGGCGGCGATCCGGATATCGCACATGCACGCGAGATCGAGACCGGCGCCCATGGCAGGCCCGTTCACCGCGGCGATGATCGGCACATCCAGGTGATACATCGCCTTGGTGATGCGCTGGATGCCGTTGCGGTATTCCTCGCGGATCGCCTCCGGTGCAATGCCCGGCTGCTGGAAGCGCTGCATGTCCTTCACGTTGCCGCCGGAGCTGAACACCGGTCCGGCGCCGGTCAGCACCACGACGCGGACCGACGGGTCGAGCGTGATGTCCGCGCAGGCCTGCACGAACTCCGCGGATGCGGAATTGCCGGTCAGCGCGTTGCGCGTGCCGGGCTGGTTCATCGTCAGTGTCAGGATCGCGCCATCGCGCGTTTGCTGCAGAAAGGTGTCGGTCATCGTCGTCGTTTCAGTGGAATTCGGTGAGTCGGCGCGGCAGATCGAAAGCCGGGCCGTCGGGTTGGCGCAACAGTTCGGCGCCGAGCACGTCGTGCCAGTAGGACTCGGCGCCGGCCGCTTGCCGCCATGCGTGCAGACGGCGCGTGTACAACTGCAGATCGAACTCGGCAGTGAACCCGATCGCGCCATGGATCGCGTGGGCCGCGGCTGCGACTTCCAGTGCCGCCTCGCTGGCGCGGGCCTTGGCCACGGCCACACGGCTGCGGTCGAGCTGGGTCGGATCGCCCCGGCAACCGATCTGCGCGGCCATGCGGGCCGCGATCACGTGCTCGGCCATCACGGCCAGTTGATGCTGGATCGCCTGGAACTTGCCGATCGGTCGACCGAACTGCACGCGGTCGTTCGCGTACTGCAAGGTCCGGTTGCAGACGTTCATCAAGGCGCCGGCGATCTGCGCCGCATGCACGCACGCCAGCAACGCGCGGATGTCGAGCGCGGCGTCGAAACGTGCTGCGCCGCAGGTCGTGGCGGCAGACCACGTCAACGCCGCGTCGAGCGGGAACACGGCCCCTCGGACCTGCGCTTCGCGCACCGGCAACAGCAACGCCGAGTCGTCGATGCACGTCAGCACCCAGTCGGCGACGCGGCCGCCGCTCGCACGATCGCATCGGACACCGCCGTCTGCGGTCGCCACTGCTTCGCCCAGCGTCACGCTGCCGCGCGGCGGTTCGATCCGTGCAACTGCCAATGCCGCCCGCGCCAACAGCGTTTCGCCCAGCGGCAGCGGCAGCGCATGGGCACCGCACAGTTCCAGCAACGGAAACACCTGTTGCAGCGACAGGCCGGCACCACCGCGCTCTTCGGGCAGCAACGCATCGGCAAAGCCGGAATCCTCGAGGCTTTCCCACAGCGACGCGTGGGATTCGCCCGCTTCGATCGCCCGGACCCTGTCGGGCGGACACTGATCGGTCAACCAGCGGCGCAGTGCATCGGTGAACAGATCGTCCATCGCGGTTTCCATCAGCGCAACCCCAGGCCCCGCGCGATCATGCCGCGCAGGATGTCGCGCGTGCCGCCGCGCAGCGAAAACGAGGGCGCCACCTGGGTCAGGTAGTCGAGCGTCAGCAGCAATTCCATGGGCACGGATTGTCCTTCGCGGGAAGCGAGATCGTCGGCGATGGCCGCCGGGATGAACTGCTCGAGGCTGGTGCCGAGGTCCTTTACCAGCGCGGCCTCGACGATCGGACTTTCGCCGCGTGCCAGTTTGCCGGTCACCGCCACCGAAAGCGCGCGCAGCGGTGCGAGTGCCGCCACGATCTTTCCCGCCAACCGAACTGCCGACGGTGTCTCGACCCCGGACCGCAGGAACGCGAGCCACGTATCGAACAGCACGATGCTCGAATAGAGTCGCTCGGGTCCGCTGCGTTCGAACGCCAGTTCCGCGGTCACCTGCTCCCAGCCCCTGCCTTCCTCGCCGATCAGCGCTTCCGGTTCGAGCGCCACGTCGTCGAAGAACACTTCGCAGAAATGGGAATCGCCGGACTGGTCGCGGATCGGTCGCACCGTCACGCCCGGCAGCGACAGATCGACGATCACCTGCGACAGCCCCTGATGCCGGTCCTGGGCGTCGCCGGACGTGCGCACCAGCGCGATCATGTAGTGGCAGCCGTGGGCGTAGGTGGTCCAGATCTTCTGGCCGGACAGCGTCCAGCCGCGATCGGTACGCACGGCGCGCGTGCGCACGCTGGCGAGATCGGAACCGGAGTTCGGTTCGCTCATGCCGATGCAGAAATACGATTCGCCGCGGCAGATGGGCGGCAGATAGTGCCGCTTCTGCTCATCGGTGCCGTATTTCAGGATCAGCGGGCCGCTCTGCCGATCGGCGATCCAGTGGGAGCCCACCGGTGCGCCGGCGTTCAACAACTCTTCGACCAGTACGTAGCGGGCGAACGGACTGCGCCCTGCGCCGCCATACTGCGGCGGCAACGTGAGCCCGAGCCAGCCGCGCCGGCCGAGCTCGCGACTGAACGCCGGGTCGTAGCCGCTCCACGACCGAGCGCGCACCTGCGGCGGGAGCGCAGCAACCGCTTCCGCGAGAAACGCGCGCACCGGCGCACGCAGCGCTTCATCGTCGGGCGGGATGGCGGTGGGCGCCAACGAGCCAAGCGCGTTCATTGCACCACGCCCCGGCCCCGCAGCGCCTCGATGGCTTCGTTCGAAAGACCCAGCGCATTGGCGAGCACGTCATGCGTGTGCTGGCCCAGTTGCGGCGGCGCGCTGCGATACTGCACCGGCGTTTCGGACAGCCGGATCGGACTCGCCACCAGCGGGATCGCGCCGGCCACCGGATGCTGCATCTCGATGCGCGTGCCGCGCGCCTGCACGTGCGGATCATCGAACACGTCGGCAATGGTGTTGATCGGGCCGCAGGGCACGCCCGCCTGTTCCAGCAGCGCGATCCAGTCGCGCGTGCCGCGACGGACCGTCACTGCGCGCAGCGCCGCCACGAGCGTCGTGCGATTCTCGACGCGAGCGGTGTTGGTGGCGAAGCGCGGGTCGTCGATCCACGCCTCGCACCCGGCCGCGCGGCAGAACGCGGCGAACTGCCGATCGTTGCCGATGGTGAGGATCATGTGGCCATCCGCGGTCGGGAAGTCCTGGTAGGGCACGGTGTTGGGATGTGCGTTGCCCATCCGCTGCGGTGGCTTGCCGTACAGGTGATTCATCGCCTGGTTCGCAAGACATGCCACCTGCACGTCGAGCAGAGCCAGATCGATATGCTGTCCGATGCCGGTCACGTTGCGCGCTTCGAGCGCCGCGAGAATCGACGTCGCGGCATACATGCCGGTCATGATGTCGGTCATCGCGACGCCGACCTTCACCGGGCCCGCGCCCGCTTCACCGTCGGCATGTCCGGTGATGCTCATGAGCCCGCCCATCCCCTGGATCAGGAAATCGTAGCCGGCCCGTGGCGCATACGGGCCCGTCTGCCCGAAGCCGGTGATCGAGCAATACACCAGCCGCGGATCGACCGCGCGCAGGCTGGCGTAGTCGAGCCCGTATTGCGCGAGGCTGCCCACCTTGAAATTCTCGATCACGACGTCGCACGTCGCCGCCAGTTTCCGCAACAGCGCCTGACCGTCGGGATGCGCCAGATCCACCGCGATCGATTTCTTGTTGCGGTTGGTGCACAGGTAGTAGGCCGAGTCGCGGGTGGCCGCGCCCTTCGCGTCGTGCAGGTACGGCGGTCCCCACAGCCGCGTGTCGTCGCCGCTGCCCGGACGCTCGACCTTGATGATCTCGGCGCCGAGATCGCCCAGGGTCTGGG
>JAHCKV010000450.1 GCA_026125595.1 Burkholderiales bacterium
GCGGCGATTTCACCACGCTGCCCAGGTAGCCCTGCACCAGGGTGGCCTGGCGCCGGGTGTGCACCGCCAGGGGGGCGCCCTCCTTCATCCAGATGGCCCGGTACTTGGCCGCCGACTGGCGCGGGCGGGTGCGCAGGATGATGCCGTGGAGGATCAGCCACCACAGGGGCCGCGGCAGCTCCACCACCCGGCGGTCCCACAGGAACTGGCCCAGGTAGCGTCGCAGGGACGGGCCGTCGGGGGCATCGGGTGTGCCCAGGTTGACCAGCAGGATGGCGGTGCGGCCGATGCGGCCGTGACTGAAGGGCGGTTCCGGCTGAAAGGCCATGGGACGTCCGTGAGGTTGAAGGCGGCGGGCCGCACGCGGCGGCCGCGGTTACTGCTGATGCGACAGGGCGCTGGACAGGAGCTTGGCGGTGATGTCGACGATGGGGATGACCCTTTCGTAGGCCATCCGGGTCGGACCGATGACGCCGACCGTGCCGACGATCTGGCCGTCGACTTCGTACGGGGCCGTGACGACGCTGCATTCGTCCAGCGGCACGAGGCCCGATTCGCCGCCGATGAAGATCTGCACGCCCTGGGCACGACTGGAAATCTCGAGCAGTTGCAGGAAGCCGGTCTTCTGGTCGAAGGCCGCGAACAACCGGCGCAGGCTCGCCATGTTGGATGACAGGTCCTCGACGTTCAGCAGGTTGCGCTCGCCGGAGATCACGTATTGTTCCTTGTCGCCGTGGACCGCCTCCGAGCCCACCTCCACGGCCTGCGTCATCAGCTTCAGCATGTCGGCCTGCAACTGGCGCAACTCGGCCTGCAGCCGGCGCCGGATCTCTTCGAAATCCAGCCCGGCGTAGTTCTGGTTCAGGAAGTTGGCGGCTTCGATCAGCTGGGTGGACGTGTACGAGCGGTCGGTCTGCAGCATCCGGTTCTGCACGTCACCATCCGGCGTCACGATGATCAGCAGCAACCGGTTGTCGGACAGCCGCAGGAATTCGATATGGCGGAACGCCGGGTTGCTCCGGCGCGGCGTCATCACGACACCGGCGAACTGCGTGAGATCCGACAGCAGATGGGACGCCGACGCCACCAGGCGCTGCCGGGTGTCGGTCTGCAGTTGTTCTTCCAGCTGGCTGATCTCGACCTTGGCCAGCGGTTTCAACGTCAGCAGCGTGTCGACGAAGAACCGGTAGCCGCGCGGTGTCGGGATCCGGCCGGCCGATGTGTGCGGGCTCGCGATGAAGCCCATCTCTTCGAGGTCCGCCATGATGTTGCGGATGCTGGCCGGCGACAGATCGAGTCCGGAGACCTTCGACAGCGCCCGCGAACCGACGGGCTGGCCTTCGGCGATGTATCGCTCGACCAGGGTCTTGAGCAGCAAGCGGGCGCGGTCGTTGAGCATGCGATCGATTATAGCGGTGCCTATCCGCGCGGGAAGGCGAACCGGCGGCTTTCCCGTCGGTGCGCCGGCCGGCGGGGCGCGGTGACCCGGCCGGCCTGTGATCTAATGGGGACATGTCCACCCACTTCAAGCGCGTCGCGCTGATCGGCAAGTACAAGAGCCCGGAAGTCACCGAGCCGCTGCTGCAATTGGCGCGTTTCCTCGAAGGGCGTGGCATCGATGTGGTGATCGATCCGTTGACGGCGGGGCACGTGTCCGGCCGCCGACCGACGGTGCTGACCCTCGAGGAGATCGGTCGGCAGGCGGATCTGGCCATCGTGTTCGGTGGTGACGGGACGATGCTCAACATCGCGCGCACGCTCGCACCGTTCGATGTCGCACTGGTCGGTGTGAACCTGGGCCGGCTCGGCTTCCTGACCGATGTGTCGGTCGACACGATGTTCGACACCGTGGATGCGATGCTCGAAGGTGCCTTCGTCGTCGAGACACGCATGCTGCTGTCGTCCGATGTCATGCGCGGCGATCTGCGGTTGGACGACGTGGTGGCGTTCAACGACGTGTCGGTGAACAAGGGGGCGGTCGGCAGTCTGATCGAACTGGAAGTGCGAATCGACGGCCAGATGATGTACAACCTGCGCGCCGACGGCCTGATCGTCGCGACTCCCACCGGGTCGACGGCGTATGCGTTGTCGTCCGGCGGACCGATCCTGCACCCGTCCTTGTCGGTGTTCGCGCTGGTCCCGGTCAGCCCGCACACGTTGTCGAACCGGCCGATCGTGATCTCCGGTGACAGCGTGCTGGAGATCCGCGTGCTGGACGCCGCCGATGCGCGCGCCCATTTCGACAGCCATTCGCATTGCGAGCTCAAGGTCGACGACCGGATCGTGGTCCGGCGCTGCCCGCACTCGATCCGGCTGCTGCATCCGGCCGATCACGACTATTACCATATGCTCCGGCAAAAGCTGCACTGGAGCGAAACCCCCGGTTGATCCGGCATCGCGCCGTTCCGTCGTCCCATGCTCGTCGCCCTCGATATCCAGGATTTCGTCATCGTCGATCGCACCCGGCTGGAGTTTTCGGTCGGATTCGCCGTGCTCACCGGCGAGACCGGCGCCGGTAAATCGATCCTCGTGGATGCGTTGCTGCTCGTGCTCGGGGGGCGTGCCGATGCGAGCGTCGTCCGCGGCGGGGCGCCCCGGGCGGAAGTGGCGGCGGAGTTCGACATCGGCGAGTCGGCTGCGCTGCGGGACTGGCTGACACGGAACGATCTCGCGTCGGACGGCGGTGAATGCATCCTGCGTCGCGTGGTCGAGTCCGGCGGGCGCTCCCGCGCATTCCTCAACGGCCGGCCGTGCACCGCCGCGCAGTTGCGTGAGGCCGGCGAGTTCCTGGTCGAGATCCACGGTCAGCATGAGCACCAGTCGCTGATGCGCGCGGCGAGCCAGCGCGATTTGCTGGATGCCTATGCGGGAACCGGTACGCTGGTCGACGAGGTTGCCCGGCTGCATGCCCGATGGCGGGCGGTCGCGGACGCGCGGGCCCGCGCCCAGTCGGATTCGGCGCAACTGCTGGAAGAGCGCGAACGCCTCGAGTGGCAGGTGAACGAGTTGCGGCAACTCGGCTTCGGAGCCGAGGAATGGTCCGACCTGCAGGCCGAGCACGGTCGTCTGGCCCATGCGGCGGAGCTGATCGAGGCGGCTGAAACCGGCCTCGATGCGCTGTCGGAGGGCGACGGCGCCGCGCTGTCCGCAGTCGGTGCGCTGGCGACGCGGCTGCGCGGGCTGGTCGACCACGATCCGGCGCTGCGAGAAGTGCTCGACGTACTCGAGCCGGCCGAAATCCAGTTGCAGGAATCGGCGTATGCGCTGCGTCATTACCGACAGCGGCTGGATCTCGATCCGGACCGGTTGCGCGAGGTCGAGGCCCGGCTCGAGGCGGTGATCGGCATGGCGCGCAAGTA
>JAHCKV010000451.1 GCA_026125595.1 Burkholderiales bacterium
AGACCTACGGGCCGCTGTCCGATGCCCGCTGAACCGGGAGCCGCCATGGAAACCGTCGTCGTCTCCGACCCACCGGACATCCGCGCCGGCCGACTGCCGCCGCACGCCTACGCCGACAACTTCGCCGATGCGCATCCGCCGTTGAGCCGCCATCAGGCGCTGGTCGAATCCGACCGTTGTCTGTTCTGTCACGACGCACCGTGCGTGACGGCCTGTCCGACCTCGATCGACATCCCGAGCTTCATCCACAAGATCGCCAGCGGCAACGTCAAGGGCGCCGCGCAGGACATCCTCGGACAGAACATCATGGGCGCGGTGTGCGCACGCGTCTGTCCGACCGAGGTGCTGTGCGAAGGCTCCTGCGTGCGCCATACGCCGGAAGACCGGCCCGTCGCCATCGGCGCGCTGCAACGGCACGCGACCGACTGGCTGTTCGACCGCGGCATCCAGTTGTTTCGCGCCGGCCCGCCGACGGGAAAACGCGTCGCGGTCGTCGGCGGTGGTCCGGCCGGTTTGTCCTGTGCGCACAAGCTCGCGCAGGCAGGCCATGCGGTGACGGTGTTCGAAGCGCGCGGCAAGGCCGGCGGCTTGAACGAGTACGGCATCGCGGCCTACAAGCTCACCGACGGCATCCCGCAGCGGGAAGTCGACTACCTGCTGGCCGTCGGCAACATCGAACTGCAGTTGGGCAAGCGCCTCGGCCATGACATCGACCTCGCGACCTTGCAGCGCGAATTCGACGCGGTGTTTCTCGGCATCGGCCTCGCCGCCGTCAACAGCCTTGGGCTGCCCGGCGAGCAGTTCGATGGCGTCCACGATGCCGTCGCATACATCGAGCAGTTGCGACAGTCGGACGACCTCGCGTCGCTGCCGGTCGGACGGCAGATCGTCGTGATCGGTGGCGGCATGACCGCCATCGACATCGCGACGCAGACCCGTCGGCTCGGCGCGGAGGATGTCACCATCGTCTACCGACGCGGACCGGACCACATGGGGGCCAGCGACAAGGAGCAACGGTGGGCGCAGGTCAATGGCGTCCGGATCCGTCACTGGGCCCGACCCGCGCGACTGCTGGTCGACGGCACGACCGTTCGCGGTGTCGAGTTCGAACGCACGCGGCTCGGGGCCGATGGTCGGTTGACCGGCACCGGCGATCACTACGCGTTGCCCGCCGACATGGTGTTCAAGGCGATCGGTCAGTTGCTCGTGCCCGATCCGTTGCATGCCGACCACCGGCCCATCGTCGACCTGATCGACGGCCGCATCGCCGTCGACGCCGAACGCCGCACGTCGCTGCCCAACGTGTGGGCCGGCGGTGATTGCGTCAGCGGCGGACCGGACCTCACCGTCGCCGCCGTCGAAGACGGCAAGCAGGCCGCGCTTTCCATCGACCGATTCCTCCGCGGAGCACCGTGACCATGGCCGATCTCAGTTGCACCATCGCCGGCATCCGCTCGCCGAATCCGTTCTGGCTCGCGTCCGCGCCGCCCGCCGACAAGGCCTACAACATCAACCGGGCGTTCGAAGCCGGCTGGGGTGGCGTGGTCTGGAAGACCCTCGGTGAAGACGGTCCACCGGTGGTCAACGTCAGCGGTCCTCGCTACGGCGTGCTGCATTCGCCGAACCGGACCGTGATGGGCATCAACAACATCGAACTGATCACCGACCGTCCGCTGCAGGTGAACCTCGACGAGATCCGGCAGATGAAGCGCGACTGGCCCGACCGCGCCGTCGTCGTGTCGCTGATGGTGCCGTGCGAGGAACACGCATGGAAGAGCATCCTGCCGATGGTCGAAGACACCGGTGCCGACGGCATCGAACTGAATTTCGGCTGCCCGCACGGCATGTCCGAGCGCGGCATGGGCTCCGCGGTGGGCCAGGTTCCCGAGTACGTCGAGATGGTCACGCGCTGGTGCAAGACCTATTCGCGGATGCCGGTCATCGTGAAGCTCACGCCGAACGTGACCAGCATCCTCGGACCGGCACGCGCCGCGAAAGCCGGCGGTGCCGATGCCGTCTCGCTGATCAACACGATCAGCGCCGTGATGGGCGTCGATCTGGATGCGATGACGCCGAGCCCGAGCGTCGACGGCCACGGTGCCCACGGCGGGTATTGCGGTCCGGCCGTGAAACCGATCGCGCTGCGGATGCTGGGCGAGATCGCCCGCGACCCGGAATGTGCCGGCCTGCCGATCTCCGGCATCGGCGGCATCACGTCCTGGCGCGACGCCGCCGAGTTCATGGCAATGGGGGCCAGCGGCGTGCAGGTGTGCACCGCTGCGATGATCTACGGCTTCCGGATCGTCGAAGATATGATCGACGGCCTGTCCAACTGGATGGATGAGAAGGGTCACCGGCGGCTCGACGATTTCATCGGTCGCGCGGTGCCGCGCTTCGTCAACTGGGAGAAGCTCAACCTGAACTACGTTGCGAAGGCCCGCATCGATCAGGATCTGTGCATCCGGTGCGGCCGCTGCCACATCGCCTGTGAAGACACGTCACACCAGGCCATCACGCGCGAGAAGGACGGCCAGCGCCACTTCGAAGTGATCGACGCCGAATGCGTCGGCTGCAACCTGTGCGTGACGCTGTGTCCCGTGGAGAACTGCATCACGCTGGTGCCGATGCCCGACGGCAGCATCGATCCGCGCACCGGTGAACGCGTCGGCGGCTACCGCAACTGGACGCAGCACCCCAACAACCCATCGCGGGTCGAGGCCTGAATCCATGAGCCGACACCGCACCGGAGGATCGTCATGAGCGTGCTGATCAAGAACGGCCGAATCGTCACCGCCGTCGACGACTACTTCGCCGACATCTACATCGAATCCGAGACCGTCAGCCAGATCGGCGTCGGCCTGTCGATGCGCGCCGACCACGAGATCGACGCCCAGGGCAAGCTGGTGTTTCCCGGCGGCATCGATCCGCATACGCACTTCGACATGCCGTTCGGCGGCACGAATTCCGCCGACGACTTCGAGACCGGCACCATCGCAGCGGCGTTCGGCGGCACGACGACGGTGATCGACTTCGCGATCCAGACCAAGGGCGAGAGCACGCTGAAAGGCCTCGATGTCTGGCACGACAAGGCCCATGGCAAAGCCACCATCGACTACGCGTTCCACATGATCGTCACCGACATGCCGGACACTCGATTGCCCGAAATGCAGAAGCTGGCCGACGACGGCGTCACCTCGTACAAGCTGTTCATGGCCTACCCGGGCGTGCTGTACGTCGACGACGGCACGCTCTACCGCACGTTCCGGCAGGCCGGGCTCAACGGCACGCGCATCTGCATGCACGCGGAAAACGGCATCGTCATCGACGAGATCATCAAGGAAGCCATCCGCGACGGGA
>JAHCKV010000452.1 GCA_026125595.1 Burkholderiales bacterium
GGCCCCACCCCCCATCGATCCCATCGATTCCCCTCCATGAATCTCCTGAAGGCGCTGGCCACGGTCAGCAGCATGACCCTCGTATCGCGTATTCTGGGGTTCAGCCGCGACGCGATCATCGCGTGGACGTTCGGCGCCGGCGCCGCGACCGACGCCTTCTTCGTCGCATTCAAGCTGCCCAATCTGCTGCGGCGGATCTTCGCCGAAGGGGCGTTTTCGCAGGCGTTCGTACCGATCCTGGCGGAGATCCGGAACCGGGAAGGCGAGATCGCCGCCCGGGATCTGGTCGATCACGTCGCGTCGATGCTCGCCGCGATCCTGCTGGTGGTCACGGCGGTCGGTATCCTCGCGGCGCCGTTCATCGTCTATGTCAGCGCGCCGGGTTTCGTGTCGCGACCCGAGAAGTTCCAGACCACGGTCGATCTGTTGCGGATTACATTTCCGTACATATTCTTCATTTCGCTCGCGTCGCTGGCCGGCGGCGTACTGAATACCTGGAGCCGGTTCTCGATTCCGGCGTTCACGCCGACGCTGTTGAATCTGTCGTTCATCGGGTTCGCGCTGTTCCTGGCGCCTTACTTCGATCCGCCCGTGATGGTGCTGGGCTGGGCCGTGTTCGTCGGCGGGCTGCTGCAGCTCGGATTCCAGCTGCCGTTCCTGCGACGGATCGGCATGCTGCCGCGCTGGCGCTTCGACTGGCACAACGCCGGCGTCTGGCGCGTGATGCGCAAGATGGGGCCGGCAATCTTCGGCGTGTCGGTCGGGCAGGTGTCGCTACTGATCAACGGTGTTTTCGCGTCGTTCCTGGTGACCGGCAGCCTGTCATGGCTGTACTACGCCGACCGGCTGATGGAGTTTCCGACCGGCATACTGGGCGTGGCGCTGGGGACGATCCTGCTGCCGAGTCTGTCCAAGGCCCACGCCACCGAGGATCCGGATCAGTATTCCCGGCTGCTCGACTGGGGGCTGCGATTGACGCTGCTGCTGGCGGTGCCGGCGGCCGCGGCGCTGGCGATCCTGTCGGTGCCGCTGGTTACGACGCTGTTCCATCATGGTGCGTTCGACGCCCGCGACGTCGACATGACCCGCCAGGCATTGATGGCGTACAGCCTCGGCCTGGTCGGGCTGATTCTCGTCAAGGTGCTCGCCCCGGGCTTCTACGCGAAGCAGGACGTGAAAACGCCGGTGAAGATCGCACTGGTGACGCTGGCGGTGACCCAGTTGATGAATCTTGCGCTGATCGGGCCGCTGCGCCACGCCGGGCTGGCGTTGGCCATCGGGCTGGGTGCGTGCCTCAATGCGGCGTTGCTGTTCCGGGGGCTGCGTTCGCGGGGCATCTATCGTCCCCAGCCGGGTTGGGCTGGATTCCTGATCCGATTGGCGATCGGGACGAGCGTAATGGCACTGGTGCTGTGGCTGGCGGTTGGGTCCGACGCCGGCTGGCTGGCAGCGTCGATTGCGTGGCGGGTCGCCCATCTGGCGGGGCTCGTGGCGCTGGGCGGCGCCATCTTCTTCGCGGTGCTGTGGCTGTTGGGATTCCGGCCGCGGGATTTCCAGCACCGTGTCCGGTGACGCGTGCCCGATCCGAAGGCAGCCGATAGAATCGTGGCTTTCCCCGCGCGGCCGGACGTCCACGACGCCGTTCCCCCATCCATCGGCTCCATGCGTTTCTTCCGGGCGCTGCCCCGTAGCTCCGACGGCGGCATCGCGCTGACCATCGGCAATTTCGACGGTGTTCACCGGGGCCACGAGGCCATGGTGGCGCGCCTGCGCTCGGCCGCCGCAGCACTCGGGCTGCCATCGGCCGTCATGACGTTCGAGCCGCATCCGCGTGAATTCTTCACGCCCGCCGCGGCACCGGCGCGCCTGACGCCGTTGCGCGAAAAGGTCGAGCGACTGGCGGCGCTCGGTGTCGATCGCGTCTATCTCTGCCGGTTCGATGCCGCGTTTGCGGCGCAACCGCCGGAGGCATTCGTGGAAGAGGTGCTGGTGCGCCGACTCGGCGTGCGCTGGCTGCTGGTCGGCGACGATTTCCGGTTCGGTGCCAGGCGGGCCGGCGACGCCGAATTGTTGCGACGCCTCGGCCCCGCCGTCGGCATGCAGATCGAACACATGGGCACCGTGGTGACCGGCGAGGGCCTGCGGATTTCCAGCACCGCGGTGCGCACTGCGCTGGCCGCCGGCGATCTGACGGGCGCCGCCGATCTGCTCGGTCGTCCCTACGCGATCGCCGGCCGCGTCGTCGGTGGCCAGCGCATCGGCCGCCAGCTCGGGTTTCCAACGGCCAACGTCCGGATGCAGCTGAATCGTCCGCCGCTGATGGGAATATTCGCGGTGGAAGTCCACGGCCTCGCCGACGCGCCGGTGGCAGGCGCGGCCAGCCTGGGTTTCCGCCCGACCGTCACCGACGTGCCGCGGCCGGTGCTGGAGGTGTTTCTGCTCGATTTCGATCGCGACATCTACGGCCAACGGGTGCAGGTGGCATTTCTGCACAAGCTGCGCGATGAACTGAAGTACGACGGTCTGGATGCGCTGAAGGCCCAGATCGCCCTCGATGTCCAGGCCACACGCCATTTTTTCGACCGCCGCGGTCGACGCGAGCCCGGGGCTTGAAGCCCGGGGCTCCGAATACAACCTTCCCAGAACCCAAGACCGATCCCATGGCTGATTTCAAGGACACCCTCAATCTTCCCGACACGCCGTTCCCGATGCGCGGCGATCTCGCCAAGCGCGAGCCGGGATGGGTCAAGGCCTGGCAGGAGGCGGGGCTGTACCGGCGCATCCGCGCGGCGGCAGCCGGTCGCCCGAAGTTCATCCTGCACGACGGCCCACCGTACGCCAACGGCGATCTGCACCTGGGCCACGCGGTCAACAAAGTGCTGAAGGACATCATCGTCAAGAGCCGGACGCTGGCCGGGTTCGATGCGCCCTACGTGCCGGGCTGGGACTGTCACGGCCTGCCGATCGAGCATCAGGTCGAGAAGAAGCACGGCCGCGGCATGGAGCCCAATGCGTTCCGCAAGCTGTGCCGGGAATACGCCGCGACGCAGATCGAACGGCAGAAAGCCGACTTCATGCGGCTCGGCGTGCTCGGCGACTGGGACGATCCGTACCTGACCATGGATCCGAAGGCCGAGGCGGACATCATCCGGTCGCTCGCGCGCATCCTCGCCCGCGGATTTCTCTATCCCGGTGCAAAGCCCGTGCACTGGTGCCTCGATTGCCGGTCCGCGCTGGCGGAAGCCGAAGTCGAGTACGAAGACCGCGTGTCCCCGGCGATCGACGTCGGTTTCAGGGCGCGGGACAACACCACGCTCGCGCTGCCGTTCG
>JAHCKV010000453.1 GCA_026125595.1 Burkholderiales bacterium
CGTCGGCAGCACCGCCACCTTGAACTCGTGCAGCGCTTTCTTCGCGGGCTTCGGCAGCCGCAGCGCCCAGCCGGCGCCGTCGATGGCATCGGGCCCGGCCATCACGTTCAGCGCGATCTCGAGATCGCGGGCGCTGCGCGCCAGCGGTCCGACCACGGTGATGTCCTGCAATCCGACCACGCCGGGCAGCGCCTGCCCCTGGGGCGAACAGATGCCCCACGTCGGCTTGTGGCCGTAGACGCCGCAATAGTGCGCGGGATTGCGGATCGACGCGCCGATATCGCTGCCCGCTTCGAGCCCGGTGATCCCCGCGGCCAGTGCCGCCGCGGACCCTCCCGACGAACCGCCCGGTGTCCGTTCGAGATCCCACGGGTTGCGCGTCGTGCCGTAGATCGGATTGAAGGTCTGCCAGTCCGCCAGCATCGTCGGCACGTTGGTCTTGCCGAACACCACGGCACCGGCCTCGCGGAAGCGCCGTACGGCCACCGAGTCGGTCTGCGCCCGGTGATCCTTCAGTTCGGGCTTGCCCCACGTGGTCGGCAGACCGACGGCGTCGAAGGATTCCTTGACCGTCATCGGCACGCCGTGCAGCGGCCCCCAGGTCTCGCCGCGGCCCATCGCATCGTCGGCCGCCTTCGCACGCTCGCGCGCGCGCTCGGCGTCGAGCACGACGACGGCATTGATGGTCGGGTTGTGCCGCGCGACGCGGTCGAGATAGAGATCGAGCAGTTCGACGCAACCGATGCGCCGCGTGCGAATCAGGTTGGCGAGGCTGTGGGCCGGCAGAAAAGGCGTATCCATGGCGATCTCACGTGCGCTTGATGTCGGCGCCACCGAGCGTGATGCGATTCCACGTCGGGCTGATCAGGATCTCGTTCAGGCACACGTGCGGCGGCATCTCGGCGACGAACCGGATCGTGCGGCCGAGGTCATCGGCCTGCAGCATCCGTCCGAGTTCTTCGTCGGACGGCTTCACCGGCCGCTTCTCCATGATCGGCGTCGCGACCTCGCCCGGGCAGATGCACGTCGCGCGAATGCCGTTGATGCATTCTTCCTGATTCAGATGCGCCGTCATCGCGACCACCGCATGTTTCGCGGCGTTGTATGCCGGGCCGGTCATGTACGGATCGTAGCGTCCGGCCCACGACGAGATGTTGATGACCAGACCATCGTGACGTTCGCGCATGCCCGGCAGCACGGCCGCCGTGCAGTAGTAGCTGCCGTCGAGATTGACACGGATCACCTCGTTCCAGCCGGCCGTCGTCTGGTTCTTCCAGAACCGGTTCGGCACGTTGAGGCCGGCGCTGTTGACCAGGATGTCGACGCGGCCGTGGCGCTGCCGGATGGTCGCCGCGACCTGCGCCACGGCCTGCGCATCGCTCACATCCAGCGCCAACGCTTCGGCCTTCTCGCCCCGTGCCGCGATGTCGCGCGCCTCCGCTTCGATGACGTCGGCCCGCCGCCCGGACAACACGACCGTCGCACCGGCCGCCGCCAGTGCCTGGGCACCGGCGAGCCCGATTCCCGTTCCCGCGCCTGTGATCCACGCGACCTTGCCATCCAGCGTACCCATCACGTTTCCTCCGTTTTCTTCAACCCGTCGCGCAACGCCGCGCTCGCATCGTCGATCGCGCGACGCGCGATCTCCAGCCCGCCCTGCATCAGGAAGAACCCGTGCACGGCGCCTTCGTAGTTCACCAACGTCACGCGATTGCCGGCCTCGATCAGTCGCGTCGCGTACTGCACCCCTTCGTCGCGCAGCGGATCGAATCCCGCCACGCACAGCCACGCGGGCGGCAGGCTCGACAGATCGTCGGCGATCAGCGGCGCGTAGCGGAAATCGTGGGTGTCCTTCGACGATCGCAGGTAGTGCCGGTAGAACCACGTGATCGTCTGTCGCGTCAGCAGATAGCCGTCGGCAAACGCACGGTGCGAAGCCGTTTCGGGTTCCGGCGCGGTACAGGGATAGATCAGCAACTGGAACCGCACCGGAAATCCGGCGTCGCGCGCCATCAGCGCACACACCGCCGCGAGGTTGCCACCGGCGCTGTCGCCGCCGACCGCGATGCGGCCGATGTCGATGCCGAGGTCCGCACCGTTGAACACGACCCAGCGCAGGGCGGCGAAGCTGTCGTCGATGGCAGCCGGAAACTTCGCTTCGGGCGCGAGGCGATAGTCGACCGATATCACGATGCAATCGGCGCCGTTCGACAGGAACCGGCACGCCGTGTCGTGGGTATCGAGACTGCCGATCACGAAACCGCCGCCGTGGAACCACACGAGCACCGGCAGCGTCTCGCCGATCATGCGTTCGCGCGGCCAATAGATGCGCAGACCGATCGGCCGGTCGGGGCCCGGAATGCGCAGCTCCTCGACCTTGTGGATCGGGACATTCTTCGCCTCCATGCGCTGCACGCGCATCCGGTATTGCGCGCGCGCCTGATCGGGCGTGAGCTGCCACAGCGGCTGCAATCCGGCCTTCTCGGCGGCGTCGAGCAGGGATCTGACCTGTGGATCGAGGGGCATGGTGTTCCGGATTCGATATCAGTGAGTGGCGGCCGGCGGATGCCGGAGCTTGAACGTGCCGGTGGCCTTCGCCAGCACCTGACCGGCGGCGTCGCGGACTTCGCCTTCGACGAACACGAGCGAACGTCCGGCGCGGCGCGCATGGCCCTCGGCGACCAGTTCACCGGTGGCCGACGCGAGGAAGTTCACCTTCAGCTCCACCGTCGTCGCGCCGTTGGCCGTCGGGTCGAGGGACTTGGCACTCATGCCGCAGGTCACGTCGAGCAACGACATGACCGAACCGCCGTGCGCGACGTGCCAGCTGTTCATCAGATCGGGACGCACGGTCATGCCGACCGTCACGTGTCCCGGTTCGTCGGCGATCCAGCGGATGCCGAGCAGATCCGCGAACGGAATGGTGATGCCGAAACCCTCCGTATCGCCCACGTCAGAGCGCCGCGAAACCACCGTCCACCGGAATCACGGTGCCGGTCATGAAGTCGGACGCGGCGGAAGCCAGCAGCACCGTCACGCCCTTCAGGTCGTGCTCCGTACCCATCCGCTTAAACGGCGTGTGATCGAGGATGTACTGCTCGGCGCGATCGATCATGCCCTTGGACATCTTGCTCGGAAAGACACCGGGCGCGATGGCGTTCACATGGATGCCGTACTGCGCCCATTCGCACGCGAGGGATTTCGTGAAGTTGATCACGCCGGCCTTGCTGGTGTTGTAGCCGATGGTCGGCATGAAACCCGGATCGGTGCCCGACAGGCCGGCGATCGACGCGATGTTGATGATCTTGCCGGCGCGCTGCGGAATCAT
>JAHCKV010000454.1 GCA_026125595.1 Burkholderiales bacterium
CGCTGCGCAGCACCAACAGTTCGGCGACGGTGAACCTGCCGTTCAGCTTCGGCTTCTACGGTACGACGTACACCAGCGTGCAGGTGTCGACCAACGGCTTCTTGCATTTCGCCGGCCCCAACGGACCCACGTCCACCGACGATAACTCGCTGGAGTTTTTCCTGCGCAATGCCCGCATCGCGCCGCTGTGGGACAACCTGCGCACCGACACGACCCAGTCGGCGGCCTCCGGATCCACCGTCGGCAACGTGTTCGTCGACAACACCGTCGCGAACCAGATCACGTTCCGCTGGGCCGCCACGCGGCAGGACACCGGCGGCGGCGATGTGAATTTCGCCGTGACGCTGTTCGCCAACGGCAACATCCGCTTCGACTACGGCGATGGCAACCAGTCGTTGACTCCCACGATCGGTGTGTCGTCCGGCAACGGCTTCAGCTTCGTCACGTCGCAGTACAACAACGTCGGTGACTTGAACAATGCCGCGTCGGTGCTGCTGACGCCGACCCCCGGCCTGGTGTACTTCGACGTGGGGGCGTACGAATTCCTCGGCAATTCCGGCGATACCACGCCGCCCACGGTCACCGGCGTCAGCACCCTGCCGCCCGACGGTGGCTCCACGGCGCTGGCGTTCAGCGGCGTGCAGGTCAGCATGTCCGAGGCGCTCAACAGCATCAGCGCGCGCAGCCCCGCGAACTACGATCTGCGCGAAGCCGGTGTCGACGGCATCTTCGACACGGTGGACGACGTCATCATCGCGGTGCGGCCGTCGTACTCGTATCCGGAGACGGCGCTGAGCCTGGACTTCCTCACCGGCCCCAACGGCACGCCGGGCATCCTCTCCGACGGTGAATACCGGCTGACGCTGTCCGGTACCAAGGCGATCTACGATCTGTCCGGCAATCCGCTCGACGGCAACGGCAACGGCACCGGAGGCGACGACTACATCCGTGTGTTCACCGTCGATCGCAGCACCAACATCGCACCGGTGGCCAACGACCAGACCCGCAACGTCAATGAAGACGGTTCCGTCGTCATCACGCTGTCCGCCACCGACGGCAACGGCGATGCACTCACGTACGCGCTGATCTCGGCGCCCGCCAACGGGGTGTTGAGCGAGTTCAATCCGGCCGCGCGCACGGTGCGCTACACGCCCAACGCCGGCTATACCGGACCGGACAGCTTCCAGTTCCAGGTGGACGACGGCAAGGCCGGCATCGATGTGGCCACCGTCACGTTGAATGTCGTGGCGATCAACGATGCGCCGGTGGCCGAAGATCAGTCGGTGACCATGGACGAAGATTCGTCGCGTCTGATCGTGCTGGACGGCAGCGACACCGAAACCGCGCGGAGCGACCTGATCTTCACGCTGATCACCGGACCGGCGAACGGCACGCTCGTGCAGGGTCCGGCCGGCGGCTGGACTTACACGCCCGATGCCGACTACGTCGGCGAGGACAGCTTCACGTACACGGTGCGCGATCGCGGTGATCCAGACGGCTCCAACACCAACGCCCTCACGTCGGCGCCGGCCACGGTCAGCCTGACCATCGAAGCGGTGAACGACGCGCCCGTCATCGCCGACGTGGCGGATCAGGTGGTGCTGGAAGGCTCGACGCTGCTGGTCGATTTGAATGCCATCGATCCGGAGGGCGAGGCACTAGTCTGGAGCCTCGAGACCGGTCCCGCGGGCATGACCATCGACGCCACTACCGGCGTCGTCTCATGGATTCCCGCCGACGGTCAGTTGATCACCAATGTGACCGTCCGGGTGACCGATGCCGGCACGCCGACGGCGTTCAGCACCGTGTCGTTCCAGGTGACGGTACAGAACGTGGCGCCGACCGTGACGATCAGCGGCGCGGCAACGGTGGATCAGGGAACGCCATACACGCTGAATCTGGCGGCGACCGATCCGGGTACCGACACCATCACCGGTTGGGAAATCAACTGGGGCGACGGTTTCATCGAGACGGTGGTCGGCAATCCGGCGACGGTCCAGCACACGTTCCTGGTCGGTGGCAGCAGCTACGGCATCGTCGCTACCGCCACCGACGAGGATGGCAGCTTCGACTCCAACACCGTCGATGTGCAGGTGCTGGCGGACAATACTGCGCCGGTGCCGCAGTCCCAGACCGTGTTCCTCGATGAGGACGGCAGCGTGGTCATCACGCTCGGGGCGAGCGATGTCGATGGTGACGCGCTCACGTTCAGCATCGAGACCGGTCCCGCGCTCGGCACGCTGTCGGCGCTGGATCCGGTCACGCGGCAGGTCACGTTCACGCCGGCCGCGAACGTGCGCGGCAACGACAGCTTCACGTTCCGTGTCAGCGACGGCCTCGCATCCGCCGTCGGCACGATCAGTTTGAAGGTGCGTCCGGTCAACGACGTGCCGGTCGCGAACGCCGCGACGTTCGAGGTGCCCGAAGACACGATCCTGAACGGGCAGTTGACCGGGACCGATGTCGAGACGCCGGACGAACTGACGTTCAACCTGGTCAGCGGTCCCGCCAGCGGCGCGCTGGTCTTCAACGCCGATGGCACCTTCACCTACACGCCGGTCGCCAACTTTGTCGGCGTCGTCAGCTTCACGTTCAGCGTGACCGACGGTGGCGACGACGAGCTCGATTGCGGTTGCCCGCTGGAACCCAACGGATTCGAGCCTGACGGTCCCGACACCAGCGAAGTCGTCACCGTCACCATCGACGTCACGCCGGTCAACGATGATCCGGTCGCGGTCGGCGACGACGACTATTCGGTGGTCACCGGTGAGACGCTGACGGTGGCATTGCCCGGCGTGCTGGGCAACGACACCGATATCGATGGTGATGCGCTGTCCGCGCAGATTCTGGTGGACGTCGCCAACGGTACGCTGGCACTGCAGGCCGATGGCAGCTTCGTCTACACGCCGGATGCCGGTTTCGTCGGCGTCGACACGTTCGAAGACCGGCTGAGTGACGGCCAGGGTGGCTTCGACGATGCGACCGTGTCGATCACCGTACTGCCGCCGGACAACACGGCGCCCACCGGCGAGGACGACGACTACGCGGTCGCCAACGGCGAATCACTGACGGTCGATGCCGCCGCCGGCGTGCTGGACAACGACACCGATCTGGAAGGCGACGAACTGTCGGCGGTGCTGGTCGCCGGTCCGGCGGGCGGCACGCTGACGTTGCAGGCCGACGGCAGCTTCGCGTACACGCCGGATGCCGATTTCGTCGGCGTCGATACCTTCACGTACCGCGTCTCCGACGGCGTGCTGCAGAGCGATCCGGTCACCGTCTCCATCAATGTGCAGCCCAACCATCTGCGAGTCGTATCGCTG
>JAHCKV010000455.1 GCA_026125595.1 Burkholderiales bacterium
TCAGTCTGGTCAAGCTCTACGACGTGTCGGCGCTGTTGCCGTTCCCGCGCTGAAGCGGTCCGTGGTCGCCGCTATCGAGGTCCGCCAGGTCCGCAAGCGCTATCGCAGCGTGCAAGCGCTCGACGGCGTGGACCTCGAGGTGGCACCGGGCGAGTTCTTCGCACTGCTGGGGCCCAACGGGGCCGGCAAGACGACGCTGATCAGCATTCTGGCCGGGTTGGCGCGGGCCGATTCCGGAACGGCCCGGGTCATGGGCCACGATGTCGTTGCCGACTACCGCGAGGCGCGTCGTGCGCTCGGTGTCGTACCGCAGGAACTGGTGTTCGATCCGTTCTTCACGGTGCGCGAGACGCTGCGCTTCCAGTCCGGCTATTTCGGATTGCGCCACAACGACGCGTGGGTCGACGAGGTCATCGAGCGCCTCGATCTGACGAGCAAGGCCGGCGCGAACATGCGCTCGCTGTCCGGTGGCATGAAGCGCCGGGTGCTGGTGGCGCAGGCACTGGTGCACCGGCCGCCGGTCATCATCCTCGACGAGCCGACCGCCGGCGTCGACGTGGAATTGCGACAGGGCCTGTGGGAGTTCGTGCGGCAGCTCAATACCGCCGGCCATACCATCGTGCTGACGACGCACTATCTCGAAGAGGCCGAAACCCTCTGTTCGCGGGTCGCGATGCTGAAACAGGGCCGGGTCGTGGCGCTGGACACCACGCGCAACCTGCTGGCCGGCGTTTCGGGCATCCGCCTGCGACTGCGGCTCGTGCCGGATCGGCTGCCGGAAGCACTGGCGGCGCGTGCCGCTACGGCCGCCGATGGCAGCCGGTTGATCGTCGTCGAGCGCCACGCGGAGATCACCGACATCCTCACCGCCCTGCGCGCGGATGGCATCGAAGTCCAGGAACTCCAGCTCGATCAGCCGGATCTCGAAGAGGCGTTCATCGCGATCATGGGGCGCCGATGAACTGTCGCCGCGCGGGGGCGCAGCGCCCATGACCGGTTTTCGGACGCTGCTCTACAAGGAGCTGCTGCGGTTCTGGAAAGTGGCGTTCCAGACCATCGCAGCGCCGGTGCTGACCGCGCTGCTGTACCTGCTCGTGTTCTCGCACGTGCTGGAATCACGGGTGCAGGTGTTTCCCGGCGTGTCGTACGCGGCATTCCTGATCCCCGGACTGGCGATGATGTCGCTGTTGCAGAACGCGTTCGCGAACAGTTCGTCGTCGGTGATCCAGTCGAAGATCACCGGCAACATCATCTTCATCCTGCTGCCGCCGATCTCCCATGCCGAGTTCTATTGGGCCTATGTGGTGGCGGCGACGATCCGCGGGCTGGTCGTCGGCGCCGGCGTGTTCGCGGTGACGCTGGTGACGGTCACCGTGCCGGTCGCGAATCCGGCATGGATCCTCGCCTTTGCGCTGCTGGGCGGCGCGATCATGGGGGCGTTCGGTCTGATCGCCGGCATCTGGGCCGACAAGTTCGACCAGATGGCGGCGTTCCAGAACTTCATCATCATGCCGCTGACCTTCCTGTCGGGCGTGTTCTATTCCATCCATTCCCTGTCGCCGTTCTGGCAGGCGGTTTCCCATCTGAATCCGTTCTTCTACATGATCGACGGTTTCCGCCACGGCTTCTTCGGCGCGTCGGACGTGAGTCCGTGGACCAGTCTGGCCGTTGTGGCCGGCTGCTTCGCTGCCTTATCATTCGCAGCCTTTCATCTCATCCGGCGCGGATACAAGCTGCGGTACTGAGTTCCGGCGGCTTCGCCGTCCGGTCCAGCAGCCTGTCCGGCCCTCCAGGGCACCCCAGCGGCATGTTGAGTCCAGATCAGGTCAGGCAGTACATCCTCGACAACCTTCCGTGCGATCACGTCGAGGTCTCCGGTGACGGCGCCCATTTCGAGGCCGTGATCGTCAGCGCGGCGTTCCGTGGCCGCAATCGCGTCCAGCAGCATCAGGTGGTCTATCGCGCGCTGGGGGAACGGATGCGGGAAGAGATCCACGCGCTGTCGATGCAGACCCTCACGCCCGAGGAGTGGGCGACCCGCTGAACCCCGGGCCGACGCGGCAGCGCCGGTCGAATCTGCCATGGACCGTTTGAGCATACGAGGCGGCACCCCGCTCGAAGGGGAGATCCGCATTTCCGGCGCCAAGAACGCCGCGCTCCCCATTTTGTGCGCGTCGATCCTGACGGGCGACACGCTGCGCGTGCGCAACGTGCCGCAGTTGCGGGACGTGAACACGACGCTGGCGCTGCTCGGGCAACTGGGTATCGAGACGATTCGCGACGCGTCCGGTGAAGTCGCGCTGTCGGCCGTGAATGTCACCAGCGTGGTCGCCCCCTACGACCTGGTGAAGACCATGCGGGCGTCGATCCTCGTGCTCGGGCCGCTCGTCGCACGATTCGGCGAAGCCAAGGTATCGCTGCCCGGGGGCTGTGCCATCGGCATGCGGCCGGTGGACCAGCACATCAAGGGGCTGCAGGCGCTGGGCGCCGAGATCACCATCGAGCAGGGCTACGTGCACGCCCAGGCGAAGCGACTGCAGGGCGCGCGGATCGTCATGGACATGGTGACGGTGACGGGCACCGAAAACCTGCTGATGGCCGCCGTGCTGGCTGAAGGGACGACCGTGCTCGAGAACGCGGCGCGCGAACCCGAAGTGATCGATCTGGCGCAGTGCCTGCAGGCCATGGGCGCCCGGATCGAAGGTGCAGGCACCGACGTGATCACCGTGCATGGCGTCGACCGGCTGCACGGCGCAGCGCACGCGGTCATGCCCGATCGCATCGAGACCGGCACGTTTCTGGTGGCGGTCGCGCTCACCGGCGGCGACGTGACGTTGACCGGCGCCCGGCCCGACACGCTCGACGCGGTCATCGCGAAGCTGCAGGAAGCCGGCGCATCGATCGAAGGCCGGCCCGACCGGATCCGGGTGCGGGCGTCCGGGCGACCGAAGCCCGTCAGCCTGCGTACCGCACCGTACCCCGCGTTTCCGACCGACATGCAGGCGCAATTCATGGCGTTGAACTGCATCGCCGACGGCACCGCACTGGTCACCGAGACGATCTTCGAGAATCGGTTCATGCACGTGCAGGAACTGCGGCGTCTCGGTGCGAACATCGACGTCGAAGGCAATACCGCAGTGATCCAGGGTGTGCCGAGGCTGGAGGGCGCCACCGTGATGGCGACCGATCTGCGCGCGTCGGCAAGCCTGGTACTGGCCGGACTGGTCGCCGAAGGCGAAACGATCGTCGAGCGCATCTACCATCTGGATCGTGGCTACGAGCACATCGAAGCCAAACTCGGCCAGGTCGGCGCCC
>JAHCKV010000456.1 GCA_026125595.1 Burkholderiales bacterium
CCAGCGGAATCACATCGCCCGCTTCCACGAGCACGATCATTCCTTTGCGCAGCTCGGTCGCCGACATCGGCTGGATCCGATCGCGCCTGGCCGGATCGGGCAGCCGTTTCGCGACGACGTCGCGCCGCGACTGCCGCAGGCTCGCTGCCTGGGCTTTCGACCGCCCTTCCGCAAGGCTCTCGGCGAAGTTGGCGAACAGCACCGTGAACCACAGCCACACGGCGACCGCGAAAATGAATCCGGAGTCGGTATCGCCGGAACCGGCCAGTGCCTGCAGCCATAACACGGTGGTCAGGATGCTGCTCAGATATACCACCAGCATCACCGGGTTGCGCAGCTGGGTCCGCGGATCCAGCTTGCCGAAAGCGTCGCGAATCGCCGGACCGATCAGATCGGCCGACAGCGGTGAAACGACGGTATGGGCAGATGCCATGGGAGTCTCCGGGATCAATGGGCGACCATCGCCAGGTGTTCCGCCACCGGGCCGAGCGCGAGCGCGGGCACGAACGTGAGCGCACCGACGATCACCACGGTGCCGATCAGCAGCGCGATGAACAGCGGGGTATGCGTCGGCAACGTGCCGGGTCCGGCGGGAACGGTCCTCTTCGCGGCCAGCGCGCCGGCAATCGCGAGCACGGCGACGGCCAGCCAATAGCGACCGAACAGCATCGCGAGGCCCAGCAGCGTGTTGTAGAACGGCGTGTTGGCGGACAGTCCCGCGAACGCGCTGCCGTTGTTGTTGCTCGCCGAAGACAATGCGTACAGCACCTCGCTGAAGCCGTGGGCGCCCGGATTCAGGATGCCAGCGCGTCCCGCATCCACCGAAACCGCGAGCGCGGTACCTGCCAACACGAACAGCGCCGGCACCAGCACCACGACGGCGGCCATCTTCACTTCGAAGGCTTCGATCTTCTTGCCGAGGTATTCCGGCGTGCGACCGATCATCAGGCCGGCTACGAACACGGCGACGATCGCGAACACGATCATCCCGTAGAGGCCGGAACCGACACCGCCGAACACGATCTCGCCGAGCTGCATCAACCACAGCGGTGCCATTCCGCCGAGCGGCGTGAACGAGTCGTGCATGGCGTTGACCGAGCCGTTGGAAGCAGCCGTCGTTGCCGTCGCCCACAGCGCACTGTTGGCGATGCCGAAGCGGACTTCCTTGCCCTCGAGATTGCCGGCGTTGCCGTCGACACCCAACGCCGTCAGCGCCGGATTGCCGGCCGATTCCGCCAGTACCGTCGGAACCAGCAACGCGACGAACAGAATCGTCATCGTCGCGAGCAGCGCCCAGCCCTGCCGGCGATCGCGCACCATGTCACCGAAGGTCACGCACAGCGCCGCCGGAATCAGCAGGATCGCGAGCATCTCGAGAATGTTCGACAACGGCGTCGGGTTCTCGAACGGATGGGCCGAATTGACGTTGAAGAAGCCGCCGCCGTTGGTGCCGAGCTGCTTGATCGCGATCTGCGATGCGGCCGGACCGACCGCGATGCGCTGCGTCGTGATCGTTTCGTTCCGGACGACGGGCGGACCGTCGGCAGCGACGCGCGGTTGGTTCGTCGCGTCGAGCACCGGCTGTTGCACCGTCACCGGCTCGTCCAGCGATGCCGTCGCATACGGCGAAAACGTCTGCACTACACCCTGGCCCACCAGCGCGACGGCGAGCAGCAGCGACAGCGGCAACAGGATGTGCAGCACGGATCGCGACAGGTCGATCCAGAAGTTGCCGAGAGTTGTCGCTTCCCGGCGCGCGAAGCCGCGCGTCAGCGCCACCAGCACCGCCATGCCGCCGGCCGCGGAAACGAAATTCTGCGGCGTCAGCGCCAGCATCTGCGTGAGATAGCTCATCGTCGTCTCGCCGCCGTAGCCCTGCCAGTTGGTGTTGCTGGCGAAACTGATCGCGGTGTTGAACGAAGAATCCGCGCTGACGCCAGCGAAGCCTTCCGGATCCAGCGGCAGCATTCCCTGCAAGCGCTGCAGGCCATACACCACCAGCAGCCCCAGCAGATTGAACAGCAGGAAAGCCCCGGCGTATTGCCGCGACGACATCTCGTTCGCCGCGTCCACACCCGCCAGGCGGTACAGGCAGTTCTCCACCGGGTCGAGTACACGGGCCAGCGGTGAGCGACCTTCGTAGACGCGCGCCATGTACAGGCCGAGCGGCTTCGCGCAAGCGAGCAGCAAGGCGACGTACAGCACGATCTGGAACCATCCGTTCGCGTTCATGAGAACAGCTCCGGTTTGAACAGCGCGATCACGAGATAGAGGAAGACGAACGCGGCCATCGCCGCGGCGAGCCACAGCGTCCCGTTCATCGCCGGCCTCCGAGCGCATCGAACCAGCGGACCAGGGCCCATGTGATGGCGAAGAACATCGCCACGACGCCCAGAAAGATCAGATCACCTAGCATCGCGATTCCCCGATGAAGCACACGCTGTCATCGTGGACCGACCGGCATCAGAACGACGTCAAGACCGTCGGCGTGCGCGTAAAGGCGGCGTAAAGACCTTCGTCCTGTCGGTGACCTTTGCAGCGTCATGAACATGATGCTGCAAGCTATTGATTCATGGTCTTGGCCGCAGTCTTGCTTCCGCGCCGCCCGAAGGCGCGATCCCAGCGCCGCATCATCGGAGACCGTGCATCATGAATTTGCAATCGAGCCTCGCCTGCGCCTGCCTGCTGACCGTCATGGGTGCGGCGGCCCAGGCCGACGACCTGATCGTGAACGGCAGTTTCGAATCCCCCGGCTACAGCGGCAATGCCATCCTTCCGAGCGGTAGCGACTTCATCGCGGGCTGGACCACGGTGCTGAACGGGGCCGAGTACTTCAACGCCACTGCCTTCGGCGGCGCAGCAGACGGGGTGATGGTGGTGGATCTGGCCCACTACATCTACAGCGCCGGCGGGATCGAGCAGACCGTCGCCACCACCATCGGTGAGACCTACGACGTGTCGTTCCATCTGGGCAATATCCTGGCATCCGGGCGCGACGGCACCGGCATCGTCAAGGTCACCGTCGACGGCGTGACCCAGAGCTTCGATACCCCGGTGGCCACCGCCGCCGTCACGGTCTGGGATCTGGCCTCGTTCCAGTTCACCGCCGTCGATACGACCACCACCATCCGTTTCTGGAACGACCAGAACGCCAACCAGCACTTCGCCCTGATCGATGGCGTCGGCGTGACCGCCGCAGTGCCGGAGCCCGGGACCTGGGCCCTGCTGTTGACCGGCCTGGGCCTGCTGGGCTGGGCAGCGCGCCGCCGCTGATCGTCCGTCTCCGACGGGTGGGTGGATTCCGCG
>JAHCKV010000457.1 GCA_026125595.1 Burkholderiales bacterium
CGCTGATACGTACCCGGTACTGCCAAGGTTCCTCAGCCGGCAAGGCGTGCCGGCTGAACGAGGTTCGAAGGCCGACGCCGGCGACCGTGGCGAGCAGCAAGGCATCGGTCTCGGTCACATGGATCTGTCCGGTCCAGCGGGCAAGATCGGCGATTGGCCACAGCGCCGGCAGCAGGACCAACCACGTAGCAGGCCACATCGTCACGACGACCAGATACCCGGCAATCGGCAGGGCCATCGTGGCGGCGCCGAACGGATGCTGCAGCAGCCACCAGACGATGATCGTCGCGGCGAACAGGCACGACACCAGAGCATAGCCGCGTAGTACGACCGACGGGCGGGGGGGCGCGGTCATCGGCAGGGCGACGTTTCGGCTGCGCAGGCTCCGAAGACCGGGTCGCGGCGCCGCAGGCCGGTCAAGTCCGTATCGGCATCCGGCAGGCTCGACAGATTCGGCGGCAACTGTGCCGCACCGCGAAGGCGGCCGGCACGCGGGCCGAAATCGCCGTCGTGCGTGTCGATGATCGGACCGTTGAGAACCTGCGCCGCGTCCGAACGGGTGCCGCTTACGTTGCTGCCGTTGATCTCTCCGATCAGCGGCTCCCCCGCGAAGACGGCGTTGTTCAACACGTATCGCGGAAAACCCGGGTCGCCGCCTTTGACGGCGATGCCGGTCCCGACCGCGATGATCGTGTTGCCGAAGATCGAAATCGAACGTGGCAGATGATTGTGCGGCTGCACGTGCAGCGCCGGTCCCGCGTTGTTGATCATCAGGTTGTTGTAGATGGCGGCATTGCCTTCGGCCTGCAGCAGCGCCTCGGTCGGGTTGCCGTCGAACACGTTGGCATAGATCAGGTACAGATCGCGGGAACCGGCTCCGGTCAACGGAAAATGGCCCACCAACAGATTCGGGCGCGCCATCTCGGCGACCGAACTGCCGGTGCCTTTCTCGAAGCGGTTGCGCCGGATGATGGTGGTTTGCGCATCGACCGGCATCCCGATGTCTGCCACCCGCGCGAGCTGATGCTTGATCTGCAGGTTGTAGCCGATCGTGTTGCGGATCCGGTTGCCTTCGATCACGCCGCCGACGAACGGATCCGAACCATCGGAGTCACCCAGGTACATGCCCGTACCCGCGCCGTCGATGATGTTGTCGCGGATGATCCATCCCCACGTCGGGCATTTCGTCGAAATGCCGACGATCTGCTGATTTGCATCGTGTCCGCGGATGAGCAGGCGTTCGATCGTGACGTGATGTGCCCAGCGGGCGTGCCCTTCGGCCTTGATCGCGTCGACCGGGACGCCGCGTCCTTCGAGCACCAGATCGGCAATGCGAACATGAGCCGAGTCGACGATGCTGACGGTGTTGGCTCCCGCACGCGCCAGGAAGATCGCCGGCCGAACCGGATTCTCAGAACGGATGTCGATGACGGCATCCGGCCGTCCCACGAGGCCGTGCACCGGCAAGCCTCGCAAGTATTCGCCGGGCGCCAGAAGCAGCGTGTCGCCCGGTTTCAACTGCGACAGCGTGTCACGATACGTTTCCGGTGTCGCACGCGATTCGGCCGCCGCCGCCGTTCCGATCCACAGCATGCAGACGAGCGTGATCAACCGCATGAACATCGGCAACCGCGGTCGTTCAGCGCGCCACGGCGAAACCGGGCGCATGGTGATCCAACCACTGGGCGAGCATCATCAGGATCCACACGGCTTCGCCGTAGAAGCCGGGATACTGTCGCAGTTCACGGGCGAACACCTCATCGACGAATGTCGGTTGAAGCAGGCCGCGTTCGACCAGCGCCGCGAGACTTCGGCGGGCGAGCGCTTCGAGCGCGGGATCGCGAAGGGTCCAGGCGCCGAACGGCAAACCGAAGCCATGCTTCGATTTCGTCAGGATCGCATCGGGCAGAAAACCGCGCGAAGCGTCCTTGAAGAACGGTCGCAGTCGAAGTCGACGCAGCTTGTCGGACGGTGGCAAAGCGTTGGCGAAGGCGAGCAGCGATTCATCGAGCATCGGGAATCGAACTTCGCAACCCGCCATCTCGCAGGTGTTCACCACCTTCGGCAGGTCGGCGTCTTCCATCGTGTACTTCAGATCGAACGCCAGCAGTCGATTGACGGCGGCGCGATCGGTGCATCGCGCGTAGACCGCCGCCTGCTCCCGCGCCGGGTGAGTTTCGTCCACGGCGTCGAGAAATCCGCTGGACAACATGCGCTGGGTGCCGAGACGTCCAAGCAGGTTGTAAGTCTGCAGCCGATCGGGCAACGGGATGTTCGCCTGCGCCACGTAGCTGGCCGCTTTCTTGACGATCGGCGTACGCCGGGCCAGCGCGCTGGACAACAGCGGATCCAGCAAGCCGTGGCGTACCGGCGACGGCACCGCGCCATACCACTCGAATACTTGCTGCTTCGCATAGCGCACGTTGCCGCCGAAGATCTCGTCACCACCGTCGCCAGCGAGCAATCGGGCAACGCCGCCTTCATGCGCCTTCATCGCGCAGAAGTAGGCCGGCAACGCCGACGAATTGCCGAACGGCTGATCGTAGTGCGCAGCGAGTTTCGGAACGCCGGCGACGATGTCCGCGGGCGTCACGTAGTACTCGTGGTGCTCTGCGCCGAAATGCTTCGCGGCGAGACGCGCGTACTCCATCTCGTCGTAGCCTTCTGCATCGAATCCGATCGACCACGCGCGCGGTGGCGCCTTGGCTGCCTTAGCGAGCCATCCGACCACGCTGGAGCTGTCGGTGCCGCCGCTGAGAAACGCGCCGACAGCGGTACCTTCCGCATCCCGAGCGACGGCGGCGGACAGCAACTCCCGGAATTCACGGGTCTTGGATTCGAACGATGCCGGCTTGGACACGTGATAGTCCGGACGCCAATAGCGACGAATGTCGAGGCGGCCATTCTGGAACTCGCCGTAGTGCGCCGCTTCGAGACGATGCACACCTTCGAAAACCGTCGCGGGTGCAGGGATCACGTGAAAGTACAAATAGTCATAGAGCGCCTGCAACGACAATGCGACGTCACGAGACCGGATCGCCGCCACCTCGTCGGCGTAGCGGCCGACGATGACGCCGTCGGGCAAGGGGGCGTAGCTCAGTGTGTGAATGCCCAGACGGTCGCCGGCGAACAGCGTTCGCGCGCCGACCGCATCGTGTACCACCAGCGCGAAACCGCCGGTCAGTCCGTCCAGCAGTGCGGGCCCGCGGGCCCGGTACTCGGCGAACACACGGCTCGCCGACGCGCGCTGTGCCGGATTGGATTTCAGCTGCGGGTGACCGACGACGGCGCAAAAGCCGGATGGA
>JAHCKV010000458.1 GCA_026125595.1 Burkholderiales bacterium
GGGTCGTGTCGGTACGCAGGTTGTCCCACAGGGGTGCAATGCGGGCGTTGCGCAGGAAATAGTCCAGCGAATTGTCGTCGCTTGCCGTGGGGGCGTTCGGTCCGGCAAAGTGCAGGAAGCCGTTCACCGACACCTGCACGCTGGTGTAGCTGTTGCCGTAGAAGCTGAAGGCAAAAGGCAGATTCACCGTGGTGGCGCTATTGCTGCTGCGCAGATTGAGCGCCGTGCCGGTCTCGGCATAGCTGCTGCCCCCCGGCAGGCTTTCCACGAACAGATCCCAGCCGGCGCCGGTGTTGCCCGTGGCCGGGTCGTCGTGGCGGACGCGGCCTTCGATGTCCGTCAGCGCGGCCTCGTAGGCGTTGCCGGCGTCGATGGCATCGGAATCCGCATCCAGGCTGAAGTTGTCGTCGTAGCCGTTGCCGGTCGTCACATCCTGGAAGCCGAGCACGTTGTCGGCACCGTCGATGTCGAGGAAGCGCGGGTTGCCGGTGAAGCCGTTGGCCTCGTGGGTCGCCGAGATGGACTGCCACGATGCCAGCGTCGCGCGCTCGGTGTTGCCCCAGCGCCCCACCTGGGCGAGGCCCGTACGCAGATCGAACAGGTTCCAGTCGGTGCTAAAGCCCGTCTGACCATCGGCCAGCACGTTGATGGCGTAACCGTTGCCCACCGACAGCAGGTTGTTGCGGATGCGCACGTTGTTGGTACCGACGACCCGGATGGCGTCGCCGGTGTCCTGCCAGACGGTGTTGTTGTAGACGCCGCGGGCGCCGGCATTGTGGGTGTAGGTCACCCAGATGCCGAAGTTGGTGTTGGCGTACACCAGGTTGTTGTAGATCTCGCTGTAGCCGGTGTCGCTGATCCCGGTGGAGTTCGAATACACATAGTTGCCGGCCAGCAGGCCAGTGTATGACGTGATGCCGGTTCCGAGGTTGCCGAACACCCGGTTGCCGATGATTCGCCCGCTCGACGACGTGGAGATGCCGGTGGCGTTGTCGAAGACGTCGTTGTCTTCGACCAGACTCGCACTGCTGCTGCTGACGATGCCGATGTCGCCGCTGCCCAGATGGTTGTACACCCGGTTGCCGCGCACCGTGATGTAACTGCTTGCGCTGATGCCCTGCGACGCGTTGTCGTGGACATCGTTACCGCTCACGATGATGCGCTCGGCCTCGGCTCCACCGCTGGCGGTGATGCCGGTGCTGTTACCGTAGACCTCGTTGTCCTCGATGCGGGTGCGCTCCGAACTGCTGGCGTTGACGCCGGCGGAGCCGTTGTTGTGCAAGCGGCTGTCGCGGATGATCCAGTCACCGTGACCGTTGGTGATGTACACGCCGTGCTGGCTGTTGTTGTAGACGTCGACGAAGCGCAACGTGACGTTGTCGTTGCCCGCCGTGCCGGAGGCGAGGATGCCGTGGTGACCGCCGGTGACGTTGAGATATTCGAGCGTCACGTTGGATGCCCCGGCGAACACGATGCCGAAGGCGTTGGACGAGGTGTTGCCGCGATCCAGCACCGCATCGTGCGTCGGCAACACCGGTCCGCGGATCGTGACGCCGGAGTCTTCCGCTTCCAGCACGATGTTCGTGGCCAGATCGTAGACGCCCGTATCGACGTAGATCACGTCACCGGCATCCAGGTCATAGGCGCGCAGCAGGGCCGCCAATGACGCCATCGGTGTCGCGGCGGTCTTGCCGTCGTTGGCGTTGTCGCCGGCTGCCGTGGTGTACTCGTTACCGACCATGGAACCGTCGTTCACGTAGTAGCGCGTTCCGGCATTGGCGATCTGGAACGGCCGATCGGACACATCGCGCACCGTCACGTCGCCGGCGTGGGCGCTGGCGCGAATCAGCGCGTTGTTCGCGAGCGGCCCGGCATTCCAGACGAAGCTGCCGCGACCGTACTGATCGACCTCGACGCCGCCGGCGATGGGAATCCATGTGGTGCCGCCGTTCGTCGACACTTCGAGATCCACGGTCGGATTGGCGACGCCGTCGGCGTTGACCCGACGCAGTTCGATGCCGGCAAGCGTCGCGCCGTAGTTGTTGGTGAGATTGGTCAGGTCGAGCCGGATACCGTCGCCGTCGCTGGCCGTCACGTCGTAGGACAGCACCACGGCGCGATAGCCGGCCGTACCGGCCAACGCGCGCAGGTCCACGTTCGATTCCACGATCGCGTTCTGCAGCGCGATGCTGAAGCGATTCGCGCCGACCGCGTTGCCGGTGCTGGTGAAGTGCAGCACGATCTCGTAGTCGCCATCGGCAGCCGGCAACTGGTAGCTCAACTGGCCGTTGGTTCCGAACGCCCCGTACGACCAGTTCTGGTACAGCGCCGCCGGCGCGGCGCCCGCAACGCCGTCCACCACGACCGCCGTAGCCGTGCTGCTGGTCGAGCCGCCGATACGATAGCGATCCCCGTTCCAGCGATCGACCGCAGTCGCATCGCTGGCACCCGTGTCCAGCAGCAGCACCGCGTCATACGGCGTCAGACCGGCCGTGCGGAAGTCGATCTGCACCGGTTGGCCGACCTCGTACTTTTCGAGCCCGTTGGGGTTGAGCACCTGCACCAGTTGCGCCGGGCTGCGGGTCGCTTCCGCCGTGTTGCCGTAGGCACCGACATCGACCCGGCCACCGTTGTTCGGCGGTTCGGTCAGGAACGGCGTGGTCGGATCGCCGCGATCCACGCCGGGACTGCCGACGGCGAGATGGAAGTCGTCATCGAGCCCGCCATCGACGCCGCCGACGAAGCCGAGAACACCGTCGGCACCATTGATATCGATGAACTGCGGATCGGCGATGATGCTTTCGAAATCGTTGGCCGTTTCGTAAGCCCAGTCGGCCAGCGTTGTGAAGGCCCGACCTTCCCAGAAGGCCAACTGGCCGCCGCCGAAGATCTGGAACAGGTTGTAGTCGCTGCGGTAGCCGGCCTGCGTGGCATCTTCGACTCGCAACGCGTAACCGGCGCCGACCGCGATGATGTTGTCGCGAATCGACGTGTTGCCGCCGGAGCTGTATGCGAACACGCCATCGCCCGTCGGCTGGTAGATCGTGTTGTTGAACAGCCCCTGTCCGGCGCCCTGGAAGCTGTTCATCCGAACGCCCAGCACGCTGTTGCCGTAGATCAGGTTGTTGCGCGCGACGCTGTTGCTGTCCAGATGCAGGCCCGTGGCATTGGAATAGACCACGTTGCCCGACACGCTGCCGGAGCGGATGTACAGACCCACCCCGGTGCTCGAGCCGTCTCCCGCATGGTTGAAGATGCGGTTGTCCTGAACCGTCGCGCCGTTGCTGGCACTGATGCCGT
>JAHCKV010000459.1 GCA_026125595.1 Burkholderiales bacterium
CCGGCGACGAGCCCGTTGCGGAACGCGTGCTTGCGAAACACCGAGGGCGACGCCAGCAATCCACCGGGCAGCACGTGCTCCCGTACAAAATCGTGACCCAGCCGATAGCCCGGAAACCGGACATCATCGATGGTGACGGTCTGCACGAACGCCCGCCCACCGGGACGCAACCGATCCCGCACGGTCCGGAAGAAATCGCGCCATGCGCGTTCGCCGAGCTGCTCGAACGCCTCGATGGAGACGATGAAGTCGAACTTTCCCCGTATCGCGCGGAAATCTCCCCGGACGAAACCGGCATGTGCAGGGAGCCCTGCCTTCGCCAGCCGCGTTTCGGCGAACCGGCGCTGGGATTCGCTGAACGCCACACCGCGCACATCGCAGCGCCGCGTCCGTACCGCATGTTCGGCGAATCCGCCCCACGCCGACCCGATCTCGAGAATACGGTCACCGGGCCCGACGTTCAGCGCCTGCAGGATGTGCTCGTACTTGGCGATCTGCGCGTCTTCCAGCGAACGCCCCGACTGCCCCTCGAACAGTGCCGCGGAACAGCTCATCGTCGCATCGAGCCAGCGCGCGACGAAGTCGTCGTCGTGCCGGTACGACGCCGGCGGCGAGCGCCCGGCTTCCATCCGGTGGATCCGCGGCCACAGCCGTTGGAGACGGCGTCGGATTCCGCCGGATATCCGGCCGCGAACGATGCCCTCGAGGATGGTCCGATTGGACGCGCCGAGCATCAGCAGCGCCGTCAGCTCCGGGGAATCCCATTTGCCCGCGATGTAGGCATCGGCCAATCCGACGTCGCCGGCTCGCGACAGATCGGTGAAGACGCTCCAGTCGTGGACTCGCAACAGCGCATGGGGTCCGACGTTACTGCTCCCGAAACAACGGATGCGACCGTCGGGCGTGATCAGATCGAGGCGGCCGACCGTGATCTGCTCGAGGGCCGCGAACACGGGCCGCGCGATCGACGGCTCGGCCGGCACCGGCAACGGAACGACCGATTCGGAAGTCGTGGTCATCGGGCCACTCCGACGACATCGCGAAGGACCTGCCTCCGCGAACGCGACGGATATCGAGGTGAAGCATCCGTCCGAGAAACCGCGACCGAGCCGCGGCGTCGGTCCGGCTCCCGGCGGGAAATCGTCAGTTGGCGACCTGTGCGTCGGACCAGGGGGTCAGACCCGCGCGCACCGGATTCGCGGTTTCCAGATTGTGGATCTCGAGGTACTCCAACAGCATCGGATCCATCGGACCGGCATCGACGACGTCGCACGTCACGACACCTTCGACGACAGCGTGGCCGGACGACACATCTTCACCGATCACCACCGGATACTCGACCCGGTGCGCGGATTCGTCGTGGACCGTCGGGCCGGCCAGCACAGGGGCGGCAACGCCAGCGAGCAGCAAGACCCAGAATCGCTTCATGTTGGAACTCCTTTTCCCATCGGGATCGACGACTTCGCGTGGCCGTTACCCTAGGCTGCGACGCCGACCCTGTCAAACGCGGATGGGGCTGCCACGACGGCGGAATAGCATTCCGGCATCACCGCCCGGATGTCCGGTGCGTCGCGGCGAGCGCGCCCGGGGCGTCGCATCGCGATCGACCGGTCGTGCACCGTTCGCCAGGATCGGTATGCTCTCGGCCGGATACGCCGCCTGCGCAATCGGATGCGCGCATGCGGCCGCCGTCGAACCCGCCGAAGGAAACCCATGACCGTCGTTGCACCACCCGCTTTCGAATCCAAGATCTGTGCGCCCGCCGATCTCGCGCGCCGCGCGGCGGCGCTGCCCCGCCCCCTCGTCTTCACCAACGGGGTGTTCGATCTGCTGCACCGCGGCCACGTGACCTATCTGGCCGAAGCGCGCGCGCTCGGCGCCGCACTGGTCGTCGCGCTGAACTCCGACGCGTCGGTGCGCCGCCTCGGCAAGGGCGACGACCGGCCCCTCAACGGGCTGGAGGACCGCATGGCGGTGACCGCGGCGCTGGAATGCGTCGATCTGGTCACGAGCTTCGACGCCGACACACCGCTGGACGTGATTCTCGCGTGCCACCCCGATGTGCTGATCAAGGGCGGCGACTGGCCCGTCGACCGGATCGTCGGCGCGCCGGAAGTCTTCGGCTGGGGCGGCAAGGTATTCTCCATTCCCTTCCGGCACGATCGCTCGACGACTTCTCTCGTACAGCGCATCCGCGGTGCCTGAAGGCGCAATCCCGCAGCTACGCATCACCCCTCCGAAAGGATCCGCATGACATCCCCTGCCCTGACCTTCGTCCGGGATCTCTGGCGCCTGACCAAACCGTACTGGTTCTCGGAAGAGAAAGTCTCCGCGCGGCTGCTGCTCGCGGCGGTGATCGGGCTGACGCTCGGCATGGTGTACATGAACGTCCAGCTGAACCAGTGGAACAACGCGTTCTTCACGATGCTGCAGAAGCGTCAGGGCGACCAGTTCATGCCGCTGATGACCCGGTTCACGGTGCTCGCGATCATCTACATCGCAATGGCGATCTACTCGGTCTATCTGCGGCAGGCCTTGCAGATCCGCTGGCGCCGCTGGCTGACCGACCGCTATCTGTCCGAATGGCTCGGCGATCGCACGTACTACCGCATGCAGGTGACGGGCAACCAGACCGACAACCCGGACCAGCGAATCTCCGAAGACCTGAACCTGTTCGTCGACAACACGCTGAAGCTGTCGCTCGGTCTGCTCAACGCCGTCGTCACGCTGGTGTCCTTCGTCGGGATCCTGTGGGTGCTGTCGGGCACGTACGAATTCAACTGGAACGGCACGACCTACGAGATCTACGGCGGCATGGTGTGGGTCGCCCTCGCCTATGCGTTCATCGGCTCGTGGCTCGCCCACCTGATCGGGCGGCGCCTGATCCCGCTGAACTTCGAGCAGCAGAAGTACGAGGCCGATTTCCGGTTCGGCCTGGCGCGGTTCCGCGAAAACACCGAGAGCGTCGCGCTGTACCGGGGCGAACCCGACGAGTACCGCGGCTTCACCGAGCGGTTCGGGGTCCTGTCGCGCAACTGGTGGGCCATCATGAAGCGCACCAAGCTGTTCAACATGTTCAGCACCGGCTACGACCAGGCCGCCATCATCTTCCCGTACCTGGTCGCGGCGCCGCGTTATCTCGCCGGCAAGCTGGAACTCGGCGACCTGACCCAGACGGCCGGCGCGTTCGCCTACGTGCAGGGCTCGTTGTCGTGGTTCATCAATTTCTACACGGGCAGCGGCCCCGGCGAAGGTTTCGTCGGCTGGAAAGCGACCGTCGAT
>JAHCKV010000046.1 GCA_026125595.1 Burkholderiales bacterium
AGATCCTTGATGTCGCAGTTGCCGCCGTGCTCGCGCGGGGGCACGGTGCGTGCGCCCTCGGCGGCGATCTTGGCCTTCAGATCCCCCGTGGCCTTGCCGGCGTGGGCGGTGGCGGGGAAGGGCGGGTTGGCCAGGGGCGGCACCCGGGTCGGATTGGTGCTGATGAAGTCGACCTCGCGCTTGTTCCAGGTGGCCAGCAGCTTCGGGTCGGGCAGGGTGCCGATCAGCCCCGGGTGGATCAGGCCGGCGTAGCGCACGTTGGGCACGTGGCGCGAGGAGGTGAACAGGCCCTCGAAGTCCCAGATGGACTTCTGCGCCAGGGGGAAGTGCTCGGTCAGGAAGCCCCCGCCGTTCTTCTTGGAGAAAAAGCCGTTGAAGCCCCATTCGCTCTCGGGCAGCGCGCCGATGTCGAGCAGATCCACCACCAGCAGATCGCCCGGCTCCACGCCCTCCACGCCGATCGGGCCGGACAGGAAGTGCACCGTGGACAGATCGACGTCGCGTACGTCGTCGGCCGAATCGTTGTTCTGGATGTAGCCCCCGGTCCAGTCGTAGGTCTCGACCACGAAGTCGTCGCCGGGCTTGACCCACGCCGCCATCGGGATGTCCGAGTGCCACCGGTTGTGGATCAGCTCGTTCTCGTACGGCGACTGATTGAGATCGATCTTGATCAGGGTGTCGGGCATGTCATTGTCTCCTTGTCGGTTTCGGTGAACGTCGGACCAGCGTCAGACGGACAGGTACTGCTTGACCCGTTCGGCATCGATGCCGGCACGGGGAGTCTCGTGGACCAGGCGGCCGCCTTCGATCACGAACAGCCGGTCGGCCACGTCGAGTGCGAAGGAAAGTACCTGTTCGGAGACGACGATGGTGATGTTGCGCAGCTTGCGGATCTCGTTCAACGCTTTCGCGATGTCCTTGATGATCGACGGTTGAATGCCTTCCGTCGGTTCGTCGAGCAACAGCACCTTCGGGTTGGTGAGCAGCGCCCGGCCGATGGCCAACTGTTGCTGCTGCCCGCCGGACAGATTGCCGCCCTTGCGCGAGCGCATGTCGAAGAGCACCGGAAACAGCGCGTAGATGTCCTCCGGGATGTCCTTCGATTTGGCGTTCTCGAGGCCGGTCTTCAGATTCTCTTCGACGGTCAGCGTCGGAAAGATCATGCGTCCCTGCGGCACATAGCCGATACCCCGGGCCACGCGCAGGTACGACTCCTGACCCGAGACGTCGGCGCCGTCGACTTCGATGCGGCCGCTGCGCGAAGGCAGCACGCCGATCAGCGACTTGAACAGCGTGGTCTTGCCCATGCCGTTGCGGCCCATGATCGCCACGGTTTCGTTGGCGTTCGCGGTGAAGCTGATGCCGTGCAGGGCCTGGCTCTGGCCGTAGCTCACGACGAGGTCGGTGACGTTGAGCATGGAATCTCCTGAATCAGTGGCCGAGGTAGACGTCGATGACCTTCGGGTCCGCCTGCACGCGCTCCATCGGGCCTTCCGCGAGAATCTTGCCCTGGTGCATGACGGTGACCTTGTGGGCGATCTTCGCGACGAAGTCCATGTCGTGCTCGATCACGATCATCGAACGATTGACGCAGATGCGCTTCAACAGCTCGGCCGTGAGCTCGCGCTCCCGCACGCTCATGCCGGCGATCGGTTCGTCGAGCATCAGCAGTTCCGGCTCCTGCATCAGCAGCATGCCGATCTCAAGCCATTGCTTCTGGCCGTGGGACAGCAGTCCCGCCTCCTTCTGCAGATCGTCGAGCAGTCCGATCTCGTCGGCGACGGTCTCGATCCGCTCCTTGACGTCGGGCGTGCACTTGAAGCGCAGTGCACCGAACACGCTGCGGCCGCGGGGGAACGAAACCTCGAGGTTCTTGAACACCGTCAAGTTCTCGTAGATCGATGGCGTCTGGAACTTGCGGCCGATGCCGGCCCGCACGATCTGGTGTTCCGCCAGCGTGGTCATCTCTTCGTTGCGGAACTTGATCGATCCCGTGCTCGACCGGGTGCGGCCGCAGATCAGATCCAGCAGCGTGGTCTTGCCGGCGCCGTTCGGCCCGATGATGACGCGCAGCTCTCCCTTGTCGACATACAGGGTCAGATTGTCGATCGCCTTGAAGCCGTCGAAGGAGACCGTGAGGTCCTCGACGGCCAGTACGAAATCGGTATTGCTCATGGCATTCCTCTCGTGCGGGCTGTCGCGGTTCAGGCCGTGGCCGGGCCCACGTTGCCGGATGTTCCGGCGCCGGACGGCGACGCGGGCGCGGCTTCGGTGGTCGGCAGCGTCGCCGGTGGTGGCGGGGGGGATTTCGGTTGTGCTGCGGCGGCGACGCGCTTGCGCAGCAGCCGCGGTTTCACGGACGTTTCCCAGACACCCGCGAGGCCGTTCGGGAACGCCATCACGACACCGATGAACAGCGCTGCCATCAGGAACAGCCACAGTTGCGGGAATGATTCGGAGAAGTACGTCTTGCCGAAGTTCACCAGCAGCGTTCCATAGACCGCACCGACCAGCGACATCCGGCCGCCGACCGCGGCGAAGATCACCATCTCGATGGACGGCACGATGCCGACGAAGGACGGCGACATGAAGCCGACCTGCAATGTGAACATCGCACCGCCGAGACCGCACAGGACGGCCGCCAGACAGAACACGAAGATCCGGAAGTTCGCGACGTCGTAGCCGGAGAATCGCACGCGATCTTCCTTGTCGCGCATTGCCAGCAGCAGCGTGCCGGCCTTGCTGCGCTGGACCATCCGGCATACGAAGATGGCGGCGAACAGCAGGATTGCATTGGCGTAGTACAGGATGTACTTGGATGAATCGTCGCGGATATCCCAGCCGTGCATCGTCTTCAGATCGGTCATGCCGTTCACGCCGCCGGTGTAGCCCTGCTGGCCGATGATCAGCACGGTCAGGATCAGGGCGACCGCCTGCGTGATGATCGCGAAATACACGCCGCCCACGCGGCGCTTGAACATCGCGAAGCCGATGATGAACGCGAGGATCGCCGGCACCGCCATCACCGCCACGATCGTGAAGGTCAGCGAATGGAACGGCTCCCACCACGTGGGCAGCGCGGTGAGCTGGTTCCAGTCCATGAAGTCGGGGATGCCCGGCGTCGACTGGATCTTCGTCGTTTCCGGATCGGAGGCCTCGAGCTTCAGGAACATCGCCATCGCGTAACCGCCGAGGCCGAAGAACACGCCCTGGCCGAGACTCAGAATGCCGCCGTAACCCCACAGCATCACGAGACCGACGGCCACGAATGCGTAGGACAGGTACTTGCCGATCAGGTTGAGACGGAAGATGTCCGCCGTGAGCGGCATGACGACCAGGATGACGATCGCGAGGATCGCGATGCTCGCCAGATCGGAGGTGATCAGCCATTGACGCAATTTCTGCATGGAAAGCTCCGGATTCGTGACGGGATTCTTCGGTCGGTCCGGGTTCAGCGCCGCACTTTCGCGGCGAAGAGACCCTGCGGGCGGATCATCAGGATGATCACGATGGTGAGCAGCGTGAGCACCTTGGCCATGGAGCCGGTCAGGAAGAACTCGGTGATGGACTGGGTCTGGGCGATACCGAAGGCCGAAGCCACGGTGCCGAGCAGACTGGCCGCGCCGCCGAAGGTCACCACCAGAAATGCGTCGACGATGTAGAGCGAGCCACTCGTGGGGCCGGTCGAGCCGATCGTCGTGAAGGCGGCGCCCGCGACGCCGGCGATGCCGCAGCCGATGGCGAAGGTCATGCGGTCGGTCTTGCGGGTGTTGATGCCGATCGCATTGGCCATCACACGGTTGGCGACCGTTGCGCGCACCCGCAGACCCCATCGCGAGCGGTACAGCAACAGGAAGATCATGCCGGTGACGACCAGTGTCAGGCCCATCACGAACATGCCGTTGATCGGGATGTCGAGACCTTCGACCGGTGCCCACGAGCCCATCAGCCAGTCGGGGAGCGTGGGGCTCACTTCCTTCGGACCGAAGGTGGAGCGGAAGGTCTGCTGCATGCCGAGGCTGAGGCCCCAGGTGGCCAGCAGCGTGTCGAGCGGACGGCGGTACAGGTGGCGGATCAGCGCCCATTCCGCGAGCCAGCCGGCGCCGAACGCCAGCACGAACGCGACGGCGATCGCGATCAGAAAGTAGTACGGCATCAGTCCCGGTGCGTAGTTCTGCACCAGCGTCGATGCCAGGAAGATGGTGTAGGCCCCGATGGTCATGAACTCGCCGTGGGCCATGTTGATGACGCCCATCTGGCCGAAGATGATCGCGAGTCCGAGGCCCATCAACAGCAGCACGCTGAAGAGGCTCAGGCCTGCGAAACCCTGCATCAGGACGATGTTCCAGATATCGGCTGCCGACATGAAGACTCCTGGTTGCTCGAATGAAACGGACCGGGGCCCCGCGTCGCAGGGCCCCGATTCTGCTGCTTACTGATAGCCCTTGGGGAAGGGATCCGGCTCGATCAGGTTCGGCGATTCGGCGATCAGCTTGAACTGACCGTCGGCGAGAATTTCACCGATGCGCGCCTTGCTCCACAGATGGTGGTTCTCGTGGATCTTGACGTAGCCTTCCGGCGCACCCTTGAACTCGATGCCCGGCGACGCGGCGGCGACCTTGTCGACATCGAAGCTGCCGGCCTTCTCGACCGTCGCCTTCCACAGCCACGGTCCGAGGTATGCCGCCTGGGTCACGTCACCGATCACCGCCTTGGCGCCGTACTTGGCCTTGAAGGCTTCGACGAACTTCTTGTTGTTGGGGTTATCCAGGCTCTGGAAGTACTTCATGCAGGCGTAGAACCCGGCGCAGTTCTCACCGCCGATGCCGAGCAGCTCGTCCTCGGTCACCGAGATGGTCAGCAGCAGTTGCTTGGCGGAGGTGATGCCGGCGGCCTTCATCTGCTTGTAGAACGCGACGTTGGAACCACCGACGACGACCGCGTAGATGCAATCGGGCTTGGCCAGCTTGATCTTGTTGATCAGCGAATTGAAGTTGGTATGGCCGAGCGGGTAGTACTCTTCGCCCACGACCTTGCCCTTCAGATGTCCTTCGATGTGCTTGCGCGCGATCTTGTTCGACGTGCGTGGCCAGATGTAGTCGGAACCGATCAGGAAGAAGCTCTTCGCGTTCTTTTCCTTGTTGACCCAGTCGAGGCCCCAGATGATCTGCTGCGTGGCTTCCTGTCCGGTGTAGATCACGTTCTTCGACTGCTCGAGGCCTTCGTAGAAGGTCGGGTAGTACAGCATCCCGTTCTCCTTCTCGAACACCGGCAGCACGGCTTTGCGGGACGCGGAGGTCCAGCAGCCGAACACGGCCGCGACCTTGTCGTTCACCAGGAGCTTCTTGGCTTTTTCGGCGAAGGTCGGCCAGTCGCTGGCACCATCTTCCTGCACGACCTTGATCTGGCGGCCGAGGATCCCGCCGGCGGCGTTGATCTGCTCGATGGCCAGACGTTCGGCCTGGATCGAACCGGTTTCGCTGATCGCCATCGTGCCGGTGGCGGAGTGGAGTTGACCGACGATCACTTCCTTGTCGGTGACGGCGAGCCCGGTGGTGTTCACCTTGGCGGTCGGAAAGCTCTGTGCCATGGCGCCGAACGGCAACGCCAGGGCGGGCAACGAGGCCATGCCCAGTGCGAACTTGCGGCGATCGGGCGAGAACGGCGGTTCGGGTCGTTTGCTGCTGCTCATTGAAAGGCTCCTTTCGTTCCGTGAAGGGCAAGCGGCGAATCGGTGTCTTGCACACAGCGGCATGAAGCGGTCGTGTGCGGTGCGTCGACGTTGTTGCGGAGCGAAAGGTATGAGTTTCGACGCGCGGTACCCATACGCCGGATGACGTAGCCCTGCGTACGCATCCACTGCGCGCACCATCGAAGTGCTGATGCACCGTGCGCCGCACCTGCGCGGCGCGCATCGGATATACGTAGAATGACGTACACGTCGCCGTCACGACCGTTCGTTCGCCGTTGCATGCGGCGCCGGTCGAGGCAACAATCCGCATCCGGCAGCATCGACCGGCTGGTGCGGTTGTTGCGATTTGTATTTCCATCCACGCTTCAAGCAGCGCGATCCCGTGTCGAGTCCCGCCCCGTCCGAGTCGGCCACCCAACGCATCGTCAAGATTCGGCGCGACTACAACGCATGGGTCGCGAACGAGACGATGGAGGACTACGCGCTGCGGTTCACGCCGCGCTCGTTTCGCAAGTGGACCGAGTTCCGCGTCGCGAACACGGCCATCGGTGCAGTGTCGTTCCTGGCCCTCGAAGCCATCGGCGGCGCGATCGCCATCACGTACGGTTTCACGAACACGCTGTGGGCGTTGCTGACGGTGGGGCTCGTGATCTTCCTGACCGGACTCCCGATCAGCTACTACGCGTCGAAGCACGGTCTCGACATGGATCTGCTGACCCGCGGCGCCGGTTTCGGCTATATCGGCTCCACGATCACGTCGCTGATCTACGCATCGTTCACGTTCATCTTCTTCGCGCTCGAAGCAGCGATCATGGCGCTGGCGCTCGAGCTCTACTTCGGGATTCCGCTGAGCCTGGGCTATCTGCTCAGTTCGCTGGTCGTGATCCCGCTGGTCACCCACGGCATCACGCTGATCAGCCGGTTGCAGCTGTGGAGTCAGCCGCTGTGGATCGTGTTGCTGGTCATGCCCTACGTCTTCGTGCTGTGGAAGGACCCGTCGACGTTCACCGGCTTCACGGCGTTCGGTGGCCGGGCGGAGTCGGGGGCGGGCTTCGATCTGCTGCTGTTCGGCGCCGCGACCACCATCGCGTTCGCCCTGGTCGCGCAGATCGGCGAACAGGTCGACTTCCTGCGGTTCCTGCCCGAGAAGACCAAGACCAACCGGGTCCGGTGGTGGGTCGCGCTGGTGGCGGCGGGACCAGGATGGATCATCCCGGGTGTGGCGAAGATGCTCGGCGGGGCGTTTCTCGCGTATCTCGCGATCCGTCATTCGGTCAGTCCGGAGCGCGCGTCCGAGCCGACGCAGATGTACCTCGTCGGCTTCAACTACGTGTTCGCGAATCCCGAGGTGGCGCTGGCGGCCACGACGCTGTTCGTGATCGTGTCGCAGATGAAGATCAACCTGACCAACGCGTACGCCGGATCGCTCGCGTGGTCGAACTTCTTCGCGCGGATCACGCACAGCCATCCCGGGCGGGTCGTGTGGCTGGTCTTCAACGTCGTGATCGCCGTGGTGCTGATGGAGCTCGGCGTGTTCAGCGCGCTGGAACACGTGCTCGGCCTCTACGCCAACGTCGCGATCGCGTGGGTCGGGGCACTGGTCGCCGATCTGGTCGTCAACAAGCCGCTGGGCCTGTCGCCGAAGGGGATCGAGTTCAAGCGGGCCTATCTGTACGACATCAATCCGGTGGGTGTCGGATCGATGACGATCGCGTCGGTACTGGCGATCGCATCGTTTGCCGGGCTGTTCGGGCCGGAAGCGCAGGCGTTCTCGTCGTTCATCGCGCTGATCACCGCGTTCTGCTGCGCACCGCTGATCGCGTGGGCGACGAAGGGGCGCTACTACATCGCGCGGGAAGCGAAGCCCTTCGCCGGCAGCCTGACCCACCGCTGCGTCGTCTGCGAGAACCACTTCGAAGGCGAGGACATGGCCCATTGCCCGGCCTACGGCGGCGCCATCTGCTCGCTGTGCTGTTCGCTGGATGCCCGCTGCCAGGACCGGTGCAAGGTCGACGCACGGCTGTCGGATCAGTTCGCGGCGACCGTGGAACGGTTGCTGCCACGACCGGTGTCGCGACAGATCCGTTCCCGACTCGGGCACTACGTGGGGCTGCTGCTGCTGTTCACGGTCGCGATCGTCGCGATTCTCGGGTTGATCTACGTGCAGGAGAGCATCGCACTCGGCGACGAGGGCAGTGCGCTGGCGACCGAGCTCGGCGTCGTGCTGCTCAAGGTGTTCGCCGTGCTGATGCTCATTTCGGCGGTGGCGGCCTGGTGGGTCGTGCTGGCCAACGAAAGCCGGCTCGTGGCCCAGGAGGAATCCGATCGTCAGACGCACCTGCTGATGCGCGAGATCGAGGCGCACAAGCGCACCGACGCGGAACTGCAGCGGGCCAAGGAGGCCGCCGAATCCGCCAACCTCGCGAAGAGTCGCTATGTGACCGGCATGAGCCACGAATTGCGCACGCCGCTGAACAGCATCCTCGGCTACGCGCAGATCCTGCAGACGGACGAGACCATTCCGGTCGGGCGGCGCGATGCGCTGGCCGTGATCCGCCGCAGCGGCGAGCATCTGCTGGGGCTCATCGACGGATTGCTCGATATCGCGAAGATCGAAGCCGGCAAGTTGCGGATCGACAAGGGCGAGACCCATCTGCCCGAATTTCTCGACCAGATCGTCAAGATGTTCCGGCTGCAGGCCGAGAACCGCGGCCTGGAGTTCCGGTTCGAGTGCACGACGCCGTTGCCCGAGGTGGTGCACGCGGACGAGCGGCGACTGCGGCAGATCCTGATCAACCTGCTGGCCAACGCGGTGAAGTTCACCGACGAAGGGTCGGTCACGTTGCGTGTCGAGTATCGTCGCGAAATCGCCCGCTTCGTCGTCGAGGACACCGGCATCGGCATCGCGCCGGAAGACCACGTCCGCATCTTCATGCCCTTCGAGCGCAGCGGCACCGCGCAGGACCGCGCGGATTCAGGCACCGGCCTGGGGCTGGCGATCACCAAACTGCTGACCGAGCTGATGGGCGGCCAGATCCGCATCGACAGTGAACCGGGACGCGGCAGCCGCTTCGAGGTGCAGATGTACCTGTCGCGCATCGCCGCACCGCGGACCACGCCGCGCAAGGAAGCCGATATCGTCGGCTACCACGGTTCGATCAAGCGCATTCTGGTCGTGGATGATCAGGCCGGTCAGCGCGAACTGTTGAGCAATCTGCTGCTGCCGCTCGGCTTTGGCGTGGTCGAGGCCTCCGGCGGGCAGGAATGCATGGCCGAAGTGTCCCGCGAGATGCCCGACGCGATCCTGATGGATATCGCGATGCGGGGGGATTCGGGTTGGGAGGTGGCGGCCGAACTGCGGGCCGCCGGTTTCACGCGGGTGCCGATCATCATCGTGTCGGCCAACGCGTTCGAGAACGATCCGGAGAAGCTCGAGGCCTCCGGTTGCAGCGATTTCATCGTCAAGCCGGTGCTGGTGTCGGAACTGCTGGCGAAACTCGAATGGCATCTGGGCATCCAGTGGGTGTTCCGCGATGACCCCTCCGGTCCGATGATGCCCAGGACTGCGCGCGGCCCGATGCAGTTGCCGCCGATGGAAGATCTGCAGGAGTTGCTCGAGCTCGGCAGCATCGGCCACGTGAAGGGCATCCACGCCAAGCTCGATGAGATCGAGGCGAGCAACAGCCAGTTCGCGTCGTTCGCGGGCGATCTGCGCGAGGTCGTGCGCCATTTCCGGCTCGACGAGTTCGGCCGCCGACTGAAGCGCCACGTCCAGCGGAGTTCCCGTGCAGCTTGAGTCCGATGCCGGCGTCGTGCTGTTGGTCGACGACGTCCCCGACAACCTCGCGATGCTGACGGAGGCGCTCGATGGCGCCGGGTGGACCGTGCTCGTCGCGCTCGGTGGAGAGACGGCGATCGAGGTCGCGCGGCAGGCACGGCCGGACGTGATCCTGCTCGATGCGGTGATGCCGGGTCTCGATGGCTTCGACACATGCCGGCGGTTGAAGGCCGACGCGTCGACCCGTGACATTCCGGTGATCTTCATGACCGGCCTGACCGAGACGGAGCATGTGGTGGCGGGTTTCGCCGCCGGCGGCATCGACTACGTCACCAAGCCGATCCAGCCGGCCGAAGTGATTGCGCGGGTCGGTGCCCATGTCCGTACCGCGCAGCAGATCGCGAAGGCACGCGAAGCGTTGACCGCGGAACCGGCGACGCTGCAGGGCTACAACCTGACGCCGCGCGAAATGGAAGTGCTGTCGTGGGTCGCCAAGGGCAAGACCAACCGCGACATCGGCGATATCCTCGGCATGAGTCCGCGCACCGTGAACAAGCATCTCGAACACATCTTCGAGAAGCTCGGTGTCGAGACCCGCACGGCCGCTGCGGCCGTGGCGATGCGCATCGTCGGCGGCACCGAGGACACCGGCAGCTAGGTCACCTGGGGCGGGTCACGTCCGGCCCGTTGCGGTGGGCAGTGCGCCGAGCCGTGTTCCAGCCCTTCACTCCGGGCCCGCCTCGCCGTTAACTCCCCAGGGCGTCGGGTTTCGGGAACGGTTCACGGCCCGAGGCCGTCTCTTCCCCAGGACGCTTTCGTCACCCACGGCGCCGTCGCGCCGACCTCATGTCGTGAGATTTCACACGACATTGGGTTGACAACTGATTGATGTGCCTATAAAAACCGTCGGGTTGCCTGCCTTCACAGGTTCCGCGGTTCCACGGAATGCTCGGAAAACAATGACGAAGATCGCGGTCTTCAATCAGAAGGGCGGCGTCGGCAAGACGACGACGACGCTCAATCTGTCCGCGGCGCTTGCGCGCCGGGACCGCCATCCGCTGACGATCGACCTCGATCCGCAGGCGCATCTGTCGTACATCTGCGGCGCGACGGTCGACGCTGCCGAAGACAGCATCCTGTCGTTCTACGAGAAGTACCGGCCGCTGGCGAGTCTGATCCGTCCGGGCAACGGCGGGTGGGACGTGATTCCGGCCCATGTGGAGTTGTCGAAGGTCGATTCGCAGTACGGCAAGGGGCCGATGGCGCTGAACCGGCTGAACGCCGGTGTGCTGAAGGAGAATCTCGCCGCCGGCCGACCCCTCGTGATCGATTGCTGCCCGCTGCTCGGCGTGCTGTCGCTCAACGCAATCTTCGCGTCGGACCGCGTGCTGATTCCGGTGTCCGCCGACTATCTGGCGGTCAATGGCGTGATGGCCGTGACCAAGACGCTGCGGGCACTGGAGCAGGTGTTGAAGAAGCGCCTGCCGCGAAAGTACGTGATGACCCGGTTCGATGGCCGACGCAAGATGTCGTGGCAGATCTACGAGAGCATCGCGGAAAAGTTCGGCGACGAACTGTGCGAGACCCGGATCTCGGAGAGCGTGAGTGTCGCGGAAAGTCCGTCGGCCCACGAAGACGTGTTCACGCATGCGCCGGGCAGCCGGGGCGCCAAGGACTACGACGCCTTGCTCGACGAGCTGATCGCAACCGGCTTCATCGGTCCCACGGCGACGGCGGAGCCGATGCCCGTGCTGACCAGCATTCCGCGGGAAGCGGTTCCGGCCTGAACGCCGTGCGGCCCGCCGGAATTCAGTCCGGCTGTTTCGAGATCAGGGCCAGGATCCCGCTCAGGTCGAGATTCTCTTCGCGGCTCGACCCGAGTCCCTCGACGCATTCCACGATTTCCGCACCCGGATACATCTGGAACAACTTGCGTTCGGCGTCGGGCTGATCCCGGCCCAGGATGTTGAGGTTGTCTACCGAAAGCCCGTTACGGGTCCGGATCCGGAACTGGTACTTGGTCATGGGGTCCCGTCGGCGATGTGCAGCGTCCCGAGCATACGCTCGCCGGGTCGCTCTCCGTAGGGTTTCCGGAAGCGCACGATCAGCCTTCGGCCTTCAGATGATGGCTGTACAGCGCGACCTTCTCGACGTAATTGGCGGCGTTCCACATCACGCGGGCGACTTCTTCGTCGGTGAGTTGGCGGATGACCTTGCCCGGCGCCCCCATCACCAGCGACCGGTCGGGAATTTCCTTGCCTTCGGTGATCAGGCTGTTGGCGCCGATCAGGCAGTTGCGGCCGATCTTCACGCCGTTGAGGATCACGCTCTTGATGCCGATCAGGCTGCCGTCGCCGATCGTGCAGCCGTGCAGCGTGACCTGGTGCCCGATCGAGACGTCTTCTCCCACCGTGAGCTGGATGCCCGCGTCGGTGTGCAGCACCGAACCGTCCTGGACGTTGGAGCGCTTGCCGATGGTGATCCGGTCGTTGTCGCCGCGGATCACCGCACCGAACCAGACACTCGATTCGTGCTCCAGGATCACCGATCCGATGATCGTGGCGGTCGGGGCGACATAGACGGTGCCGCGGGTTTCGACGCGGTGGTCGGCGAGAGAAAAGCGCATGGGAACGGTCAAGGTTGGTGGACGGACTCCGATTATAGGTGGCCGCCCTCGTTGTCCGGCGCGCCCGGCGGCGAGATAATGCGAGTCCGCCCGAAATTCCCGTCTGCATTCAAGAAAGAAAGAGGATCTCCATGACCGACATCGTCGGCCTGCTCGGCGCCGAAGCCGAAGGCCTGCTCCAGCATGTTTGCAAAGGCATTCCCAAGGAATCGCTCCATCTGCCGGGTCCCGATTTCGTGGATCGTGTCGTCGCGCAGAGCGATCGTTCGCCGTCGGTCATGCGTAGCCTCCAACAGTTGTTCGATCACGGCCGTCTCGGCGGCACCGGCTACGTGTCGATCCTGCCGGTGGACCAGGGCATCGAGCACAGCGGCGGCGCTTCGTTCGCGAAGAACCCGGCCTATTTCGATCCGGAAAACATCGTGAAGCTCGCGCTCGAAGGCGGTTGCAATGCCGTGGCGTCGACGCTCGGGGTGCTCGGGGCGGTCAGTCGCAAGTACGCGCACAAGATCCCGTTCATGCTGAAGTTCAATCACAACGAGTTCCTGACGTATCCGAACAAGTTCGACCAGATCTTCTTCGCCAGCATCAAGCAGGCGAAGGACATGGGCGCGGTGGCGGTCGGTGCCACGATCTACTTCGGGTCCGACAATTCGGCGCGGCAGATCGTCGAAGTGAGCCAGGCCTTCGAGGCGGCGCATGCCGAAGGTCTCGCGACGGTGCTGTGGTGCTACCTGCGCAACCCGGCCTTCAAGCAGGACAAGGACTATCACGTGTCCGCCGATCTGACCGGGCAGGCCAACCACCTCGGCGTGACCATCGAGGCGGACATCATCAAGCAGAAGCTGCCCGAGAACAACGGCGGTTATCTCGCGCTCAACAGCAAGGACAACCCCTACGGCAAGAACGACAAGCGGATGTACACGGACCTCGTGTCCGACCATCCGATCGATCTGGCCCGCTACCAGGTGGCGAATTGCTACATGGGGCGGCAGGGCCTGATCAACTCCGGTGGTGCGTCCGGCGACAACGACCTGTTCGACGCCGTGAAGACGGCCGTCATCAACAAGCGCGCCGCGGGTATGGGCTTGATCTCCGGTCGCAAGGCGTTCCAGAAACCGCTGAAGGACGGCGTCGCGCTGCTCAACGCCATTCAGGACGTCTATCTGTCCAAGGACATCACGGTGGCCTGATCGGCCGCCGTCGAGAAATCACCCGGCCACCGTCGAAGGGCGCTGCATCGCGGCCCTTCGGTGGTGGCCGGATCGTTTCCAGACCCGGGAAAATCCATGGCTCAAGAAAAACCCCGCTTGCGAAAGCTCGTGCCTTCGCTGGGCGTTTCCGATATTCAGCGCTCGACGGCGTTCTACCGCGAATTCTTCGGTTTCGAGATCGTCGATGCCGCCGACGATGCCGATGGCAATCCGTTGTGGTGCTGGTTGCGGTCGGGCGTCGCCGAACTGATGCTGCAGCAACTGACGGCGGAGCAGCAGATCACGCTGGAGCCTGCACTGGGTCAGAGCTGGGTGCTGTACCT
>JAHCKV010000460.1 GCA_026125595.1 Burkholderiales bacterium
ATTTCACCGAGAACACCGGTTTGTAGTTGGCCGGTGCCAGAACGGTTTCGCGTGGCGTCGACTTGATGTTCGTGCCGTCCACCACGAAGATTTTCGGGCCGACATGCTTCACATAGTCCTTGCCTTCGAGAACGCGGATCGCCTGGTCGATGGCGATGCGCCCCTGGATGACCATGGAATCGGCCGGTGCCGCCAGGATGCGCCCCTTCTCGATGCCTTCCCAGACACCGGGCGTCATGTAGAAGGCGAGCAGCTTCACCTTCTTGTCCACGCCCCGCTCGCGCAGCAGACCCACGCCGGTTTCAGCCGTCACGGCAGTGCCCGCGATGTAGGCGACATCGGGATTGGCCTGCAGCACGTCCTCGATCAGCTTGGCCTGCGCTTCCTTGCCGGTGTCGCCGTACTTCGGCTCCAGGATCGTCAGCGCGGAATTCTTCGTGGCATCCATGAAACCCTTGTGCGCGGCCTCGACCCATCCGGCGCCAGCGGGCCCGGGGAACCAGCCGACCTTGGCCGGCGTGCCGCCCTTGGGGTGTTTCTTGGCCAGGTATTCGCCGGTGTAGTAGCCCATCGTGTAGAACGACACCAGCGACTTGGCCGCGATGTCGGGCGAGTTGATGCCGTTGATCACGTCGATCACGGGGATCTTCTTCGCGGCGACACTCTTGATCAGGCCGTTCAGGCCATCGGCCGAAATGGCGCCGATCACGACGGCGTTGGCGCCCCGTGCCACGCAGTCTTCGATCTGCGAAATCTGTTTCGCGAGGTTGGTGTAGCCGCCGGCTTCGACCAACTGCATCTTGACACCCTGTCGCTTCGATTCTTCGACGACACCGTAGTCGACGCCGAGCCAGTACGCGTCCTTCATGTGCGGGAACGATACGCAGATGTCCCACTTTTTCGAGGCTTTCGCCAATGGCACGTATTCGACCGGCGCGGTCTTGCCATCGGCCGAGAACGGCGGTTCCACGGCTTCCGCCTGGTAGGGGAACCAGTCGGCAGCACCGGCAACGCCGCTGATGCCGGCGAACGCGAGGGCGCCGAGCGCGATCGCGGTCTGGAGGAAGGACTTCTGCATGGCGGTCTCCTGGGAGCAGTGATGGGACGGGGAACAGCGGAATCGGCGCTCGGTCACCGGAGCGCCGCGCGGACACGGACGAGCCGCGCCTTGTACTCGGCCCGCGCGGCGCGCGCGACAGCCATGTCTACGCGTACGAACCGGGCCTTGTAGTGGGGTTGCATCTGCGCGATCTTGTCCATGTCGGCACTGATCACGGTGCCGATCATGGCGTAGCCGCCGCCCGATACGGCATCGCGATGCAGGATGATCGGTTCGAGCCCGCCTGGCACCTGGACCGAGCCGTACGGATAACCGGCATCGACGATGTTCGATGGATCGGAGCCGGCGCCGAAGGGCTGCTGGCGTTCGCGCCACCGCAGCGCACGGCCCTGCTTGTAGCGATAACCGATGCGGTCGGCTTCCGGCGCGACCGCCCATGTATCGGCGAAGAACGAAGCCGCGGAGTCGTCGGTGATGCGGTGGAAATACAACCCGGGCACGACGCGCAGTTCGGTTTCCTTCGGTGTCGCCGTTGCCAGATCGGCCGGCAAAATGCGGCCTGGTCTGGCCAGCGGGCTCGCCGCGCCGATCGGAATGACATCGCCGGCCGCGATCTTGCGGCCCTGGAAGCCGCCGAATGCACCGAGACCGTAGGTCGAACGGCTGCCGAGAATGACGGGGACATCGATTCCGCCGGCGACGGCGAGATACGCGCGGGCGCCGGTGCGCATGAAGTCGAACGACAACTTGTCGCCGGCCTTCACGGCGAAGGATGCGTTGCGGGGCTGGACCGCCCCATTGAGCTTCGGTGCGGCTTCGGCACCGGTCACCGCGACGATCGCGTCGTCGCGGAACAGCAACTCGGGCGCGAGCAGCGTGCATTCCAGCACCGCGGCGTTCTCGTCGTTGCCGACCAGCAGGTTCGCGGCCCGGAACGAATACTGGTCGAGCGCACCGGACAGCGGAATGCCGACGTTATAGTAGCCGGGGCGGCCGGCGTCCTGGACCGTCGTGGCCAGGCCGGGCTTCAGCACTTCAATCGCCATGGAGCACCTCCTCGAGCTGGCGGTTGTAGCCGGTGGGGTCGGCGAGAAAATCCGACAGCGAAAACGCGACGGGCCGGATCCGCAGGTCGAACGTGCCGGCGGCCACCTCCGCCGTCATGCGGTCGTAGGTCGCACGGTCGATCTTGCGGTACTTGACGATGTCGCCGGGCTTGAAGAAGCACATGAAGTCCTTGAAATACGGCAGCCCCTGGGCCGGATCGAAGATCGGCGCCGGCGTGATGCCGTACATCTGATAGCCGCCGGCGCCGCGCACCGAGTAGATCGCGCCGAAGCAGCCGCCGTGGCCGATGGTCAGCTTCGGCGTGTCGGTCCGGGGCCGCAGATACTTCGGTGTTTCGATCTGCCGCTCGCGCTCCACCATCTGGTACAGGAATGGCAGCCCTGCGACGAACCCGACCATCGACACGAACCACGGACTGCCGGCATGGGCGTCGATGAAATCGTCGACGGACGGGTAGCCGTTCACCCGGGCGGAGTATTCGAGATCGGTCGCCTGCGGGTCCTGGTGCCGCTCGCGGAAGCGCATCAGCGTCTCGTGGGTCCAGGGATCGTTGTAGTAGACCGGTACCTCGATGATGCGTGTGGCCAGCTTCACGTCGGTGCCGCCGACCTCGCCCTCCAGTCGCTGCAGCAGTTGCACCACCGCATCGGGCTCGATCACGTCCGGATCGAAGCGCACCAGGAACGATGCGTTGGACGGGCAGATCTCGGTGATGCCGGGCACGGCGAGCTTCGCGAGCGCATCGGTGATCGCGATGCCCTTGAAGAACGATTCCAGCGACATCGCCTCCGACAGCTCGACGAACACGTGCTCGTCGGCGCCGAAGGTGTAGCGGGCAGTTGCGGCGGCCATGGGGGTCCTCAGGCGGAAGTCGTGGGAACGGCGGAAGGCTTCGCCGGCGTGCGGGCGGCGAGCCACGGTTCGAGGAAGTTCGTGTCGAACCTCGCGGCGCGAAACGACGGATCGTCCAGCAGCGCCAGATGCAGCGCGCGCGTGCTCTTGACGCCTTCGAGCCGCAGTTCGCCGAGCGCGCGCTTCATCCGCGCGATGGCGTCGTCGCGATCTTCCGCAAGGACGATCAGCTTGGCGATCATCGAATCGTAGTGCGGCGTGATCGCGTCGCCGGCCCGGATCCCCGCATCGACCCGGATCG
>JAHCKV010000461.1 GCA_026125595.1 Burkholderiales bacterium
TCTTGTACGCGTGCAACGTGTGCTTCAGGTAATCCTCGTACTGACCCGCGAGGATCGGATAGTCCGGCGTGACCGGCTTGGCGCCCTGCGGGCCGTGGCAGGCGGCACAGGTTTCCGCCTTCTTCTCGCCGGCGGCGGCATCGCCACCGGCCCACGCCGGTGCGGCCCCCATGGACAGGGCGAGCGCCCCGAGCCACAGTGTCTTGGTCATGCTGGAATCCCCTAGAGTCTTACGTCGTGTGTCGAAGCCGGGCTGCGCGTCGCCGGTCATCACTGGCCGAGGCTGGAGTAATACGCCGCGAGATCGGCCATGTCCTGGTCGGTCAGGCTGGTCGCGATGCCGCGCATCGACGGGTGGGACCGATCACCGGACTTGTACGCTTTCAGCGCAGCGATGATGTAGCCGGCCTGCTGCCCGCCCAGCTTCGGCACGTGATAGACCTCGGGATACGCAGTCCGGAAGCCTTCGATGCCGTGGCATCCGGCGCACATCTGGGTCTTCTTCTTGCCCGCGGCGGCATCGCCGTCCGCCCGTGCCGTCCCGGTTGCGGTCGCCATGACCGCCAGGGTCAGGCAAGCCGTCGCAAGGACCGTCCAACGCTTGGCATTCATCATCTGGTGTGTTGGCTAGTGGTTTGAAAAACCGTGCGATTGTGCGCGATAGCCTCGGAAATTACAACGACAAATCCAGGCCGGCCCCAGGGGAATCGATGGGACCGACACCTGACCTACTCGTCGTCGCTCCACTCCAGTTCGGCGTAGGCCGTCGTGACGTTGCGTCCGTGAAAGCGATCGAAGTTGGTCCAGTCGTTCCGCGCCGATTGGCCGACGGACTCCACCGCCTGCTCGATGGTCTGGTTGTTACGGATCGCGGCCCGCACATCGCGAGCGATCATCTGCAGATAGGACCGTTGCGGATTCAACGCCTCGGGCCAACGCAGTCCGGTACGACCGTGCCCCGGCACGAACTGCCCCGCCGGCAACGCCGCCAACTGATCCATGACCTTCAGGAACCCGCGGATCGAGCCATCGAGCACCGGCGTGTGTTCGCAGAACAGCAGGTCCCCGAGCCACAGTGTGCCGGTCGACTCGTCGAGCACGGTCAGGTCATCGTCGGTATGCGCGACCGGCCATGCTTTCAGCAGCAACGTCCGGCCACCGAGATCGAGCCGCAGTTCGCCCCGCACCAATTGCGTCGGCACGACCAGTTCGCTGCCGGCCGCCGCGGCACCGAGATCCCGCTTCAGTGAATTGACATAGGACGCTCCACGCACGGCCAGTGCCCGTGGCAGTTTCTCGTGACCGACGAAGGTCGCGCCGTCCGGCTGGAACGCGGCGGCACCGAACAGATGGTCCGGATGCAGATGCGTGTAGATCACGTAGCAGACGGGCCGGTCGGTCACGCGACGGATCGCGGCACGCAATGCCTGCCCCACCAGCAGCGACCCACCGGGATCCACCACGGCGACGCAGCGCTCGCCGACGATGAACCCGATGTTGGCCTGATCGCCGAGATTGTCGACGGTGCGCTCGTCGAGACTGCCGACATGGACCCAGTTGCCGGGCGCCACTTCGGAGACGGTGAAATCGTCGAGCGGTGCCGCGACCGCGACCATCGAGCCCAGCAGCGCGAGGCCTGCGCCGACCGCACACCGCCACCGCGCGGCGCGAATCGACGCGGGTGCCACCCGTGATTGGTTGTCGTACATGCGTCCTCCGACCCGATCATACGAATGACCGTGCAACGCCGGCAATGCCGTTCCGATCGCGGTCCGGGTTGCGCCCGTCCGGTCCGCCGGATACCGTCGCGCCATGCGTTCCATCGTCCTCGCCTGGCTGGGACTGCTGGTGATCGTGACGCCGCTGCGGAGCGTCGCCGCGGACGCCGCGGTGCCGCAGCCGCTCGTCTCCGTTGCACCCGATGTCTATGTGCTGCCCGGACACCCCGGGGAAGTGGCGCCCGACAACGAAGGCCGTGTCGGCAACATCGGCTTCGTCGTCGGACCGACCGGCGTGACCGTCATCGACACCGGCGTATCCCTCGCCCATGGCCGCGCGCTGCTCGCCGCGATCCGCCGGCTGACCGATCGTCCGGTCGACGCCGTGATCGACACGCATGCGATGCAGGAATTCCTGTTCGGCAACGCGGCGTTCGATACACCGGGCACGGTGTTCATGACCCACGCCCGCGGTGCCGAACTGATGCGGGCCCGTTGCGAGCACTGCCTGCAGAATCTGCGGCAGATTCTCGGCGACGCGACGATGGCCGGCACGCGGCTCATCGTTCCCACCGAGACGGTGGCCGGCGATACGCGACTGACGTCGGGCGGACGAGCTTTCGATCTGCTGGATCCGGGCTGGGCATCCACGCCCGGCAACCTGATGGTGCTGGATCGGACCAGCGGCGTGCTGTTCGCCGGCGGCGTGGTGGCCGTCGATCGGGTTCCGGAGTTGCGGGACGCGGATTTCGACGGCTGGATACGGGCGCTGGAAGCCTTGCCGTCGCTGCCGGTCCGCACCATCGTTCCCGGTCACGGGCCGGTCGTCGCGGCGGCCCGCGCTGGCGAAACCCTGGCCTATCTGCGGGCGCTCGACGAGCGGGTACGCGCCCTCTACCACGCCGGTACCGGCCTGCTGGATACGGTCGAGCAGGCCGATCTGCCACGGTTCGCCGGCTGGGCCGGTTATCCCGCCCTGCATCGACGCAACGTGCTGTACCGTTACCTCGCGCTGGAAGTCGAAGATCTCAATCGCTGACGCCCGCCCCCTATAATCGATCACCTCTCCGGACGTTGTCTTGCATGGGCCATCGCCTCTCGAAGATCTACACCCGCACCGGTGACACCGGCACCACCGGCCTCGGCGACGGCACGCGTGTGCCGAAGGACAGCCACCGGATCGAAGCCATCGGTGCCGTCGACGAATTGAACAGCACGGTCGGCGTGCTGTTGACCGAATCGATGGCGGACGACATCCGCGCGTTGCTGCTCGACGTGCAGCACGACCTGTTCGACCTCGGTGGTGAACTGTCGATTCCGGGCTACATCGCGATCGGCGACTACCACGTGACGGCACTCGAACATGCACTCGACCGCTTCATTGCCGACCTGCCGCCGCTGAAGGAATTCATCCTGCCGGGCGGCAGCCGCGCGGCGGCCGTGTGCCATGTTGCCCGAACCGTCTGCCGACGCGCCGAACGTCGCGTCGTCAGTGTCGCCGAAGCCGAGGCGGCGCTCTCGCCGCTGTGCCAGCGCTATCTGAACCGGCTGTCGG
>JAHCKV010000462.1 GCA_026125595.1 Burkholderiales bacterium
TGAAGCCGCTCTCGCTGCCGCCGGCCACCGCGATCTCGCCTTCGATCGAGTACGAGTTGATCACCGACGCCACGTCGAGGAACACCGGCGCGTCGCCGTAGCGCATCTTGACCAGATTGGCCAGCAACTGCTCCTGCATCGAACGGCCCAGGGCATCCTGGTAATCGAACCGGTCGCGCGCGATCGTGTGGGGACCGAACGGCGCACACGCGCCCAACGCGGCGAGCAGCACGACGGTGCCGGCCCACCGGCCGGCACCGGATTCCCGAATGCGGAACATGAATTCACCTCGATGCGGATTGAACGTTTCCGGGAATCATCACCCGAACCCGCACGCCCGGCATAGCACTGGCACTCGACGGCCGGCGTCGCTAGTGTGTGGTTTGACTGTCGCTGGACGCCCCGATCGAACGCTGTGGCGCCGCTGCCGCGAGGAGGAACCGATGGATACACGCGATCTGCCGCCCGACCTGGCGGAACTGAGCCCCGACGGCCCGGCCCGGGCCACCGCTTCCGGCGCGCCTTTGACGCCGACCGAGCAGCACTTGGTCGACGCGTTCTGGCGAGCGTGCAACTACCTCGCGCTGGGCATGATCTACCTGCGTGGCAACGCGCTGCTGCGCGAACCGCTGGCCGCCGCGCACATCAAGAACCGGCTGCTGGGGCACTGGGGTGCGAGTCCGGCACTGTCGTTCGTCTATACCCACCTGAACCGCGTGATCCGGCGCGACGATCTGGACGTGATCTTTCTGGCGGGGCCCGGTCACGGCGCGCCGGGGGTTCTCGCCCCGGTGTACCTGGAGGGCAGTTACTCCGAGATCTATCCGGACATCGGTCTCGACGCCGAAGGCCTCGGACGATTCTTCCGGCAGTTCTCGTTTCCGGGGGGCATCGGCAGCCATTGCACGCCGGAGCTGCCGGGTTCGATTCACGAAGGCGGCGAACTGGGCTATGTGCTGTCGCATGCGTGCGGCGCCGCGTTCGACAATCCCGACCTGATCGTCGCCGCCGTCGTCGGCGATGGCGAGGCGGAGACCGGTCCGCTCGCGACGTCGTGGCACATCGGCAAGTTCCTCAATCCGGTCCGCGACGGCGCGGTGCTGCCGGTGCTGAACCTGAACGGCTACAAGATCGACAACCCGACCTTGCTGTCGCGCATTCCCCATGCCGAACTGGCGTCGTTGCTGCGCGGCTATGGCTGGACGCCGTACTTCGTCGAAGGCTCCGAACCGGCGTCGATGCATCAGGCCATGGCGGCGACGCTGGATCGATGCGTGGCCGAGATCCGATCCGCGCAGCGCGAAGCCCGCGACGGCGGTGGCGCGCAATACGTCCGGTGGCCGATGATCGTGTTGCGGACGCCGAAAGGATGGACGGCACCGGCGACCGTGGACGGCAAACCGTTGGAGGGCTGCTGGCGCGCCCATCAGGTGCCGATCGCGGACGTGAAGAGCGATGCGCGCCACCTGAAGGACCTGGAGACGTGGCTGCGCAGCTATCGTCCGGACGAGCTGTTCGACGCATCCGGTGCGCCGGTCGCGACGCTGCGGGCGTGCGTGCCGCAGGGTGCGCGGCGCATGGGGGCGAATCCCCACGCCAACGGCGGTGCGCTGCGTCGTGCGCTGCGCATACCCGACCTCCGCGACTACGCGGTTCCGGTCGACGTGCCGGCGACGACGCGGGCCATGAACACCCGGCCCTTCGGTGCGTTGCTGCGCGATGTGATGCAGCGCAATCCGCACACGTTCCGCGTGTTCGGTCCCGACGAGAACACGTCCAACAAACTCGACGCGATCTACGACGTCACGCCCAAGCTGTGGCTGCTGGGTCGGCTGCCGGCCGACGTGCAGGATGCGCGGCTCGGCGCCGAAGGCCGCGTCGTCGAGATGCTGTCCGAGCACACGCTGGAGGGCATGCTGGAAGGCTATCTGCTGACCGGCCGGCACGGCCTGCTGTCGAGCTACGAGGCGTTCGTGCACGTGATCGATTCCATGTTCAACCAGCACGCCAAATGGCTGGCGATGAGCCGCGAACTGACCTGGCGTGAAGAGATCGCGTCGCTGAATCTGCTGGTCACGTCCACCGTGTGGCGCCAGGACCACAACGGCTTCACGCACCAGGACCCGGGTTTCCTCGACGTGGTCGTCAACAAGAGTCCGTCGGTCACCCGCATCTACCTGCCGCCGGACGCCAACTGCCTGCTGGCGACGGCGACGCACTGCCTCGCGAGCTGCGATCGCGTCAACGTGATCGTGATCGACAAGCAGAACCACCTGCAGTATCTCGACATGGATGCGGCGATCGTCCACTGCGAGAAGGGCGCCGGTATCTGGGACTGGGCCAGCAACGACCAGGGCCAGGAGCCCGATGTCGTCATGGCGTGCGCCGGCGACGTTGCGACCGCGGAAGCGCTGGCCGCCACCGCGTTGCTGCGCGAAGCGTTCACAGACCTTCGCGTGCGCTTCGTCAACGTCGTGGATCTGTTCACGCTGCAGCCGCCCGGCGAGCACCCGCATGGATTGCCCGATCGCGATTTCGACAGCCTGTTCACGGTCGACCGGCCGGTGATCTTCAACTTCCACGGCTACCCGTGGCTGATCCATCGGCTGGCCTATCGGCGAACCAACCACGCAAACTTCCACGTGCGGGGCTACACGGAGAAGGGCAGCATCAACACACCGCTGGAACTGGCCATCGTCAACGCGGTGGATCGGTTCAGTCTCGCGATGGCCGCGATCGACCGCGTACCGCGGCTGCAGACCATCGGCGCACACGCGAAGGAGTCGTTCCGCAACCGGCAGATCGCGGCGCGGCACCATGCCCACGAGCACGGCATCGACGCACCCGACATCGTCGACTGGGTGTGGCCGGGCACCACGTCGTGACGCCGCATCAGGCCCCCGTTCCCGCCACGCCGCTGTGGATCGGCGCCGGCAGTCTGCTGCCGTTCGTGCTGCTCGCCGGCGCGTTGTTCATCGTGCCGGAGGCCTACCGGCCGATGCTGCACGAGTGGCTGCGATCGTGGTCGGCGGTCGTACTGACGTTCGTCGGCGCGCTGCACTGGGGCATTGCGATGCTGCATCGAGACATGCGCGAGCGCGAGCGCAACACGGCCATGGCCTGGAGCTTCGTGCCCGCGGTCGTCGCGTGGATCTGTCTGTTGCTGCCGCAGCGCACCGGCCTGCTGCTGATCGGCGCGATGTTCGTCGTGCATTTCTCGATGGACCTGGCACTGGCGAAGCGCTTCTCCATCGCCGACTGGTACCTC
>JAHCKV010000463.1 GCA_026125595.1 Burkholderiales bacterium
GCACTGATCGAACGCTTCGGGCGTTTCCCGCACCGCAACCGCGTGCTCGGTCGCGAATCGAGCGCCGCGGAGCTCGCCTTTCTCGAGGCGGGGGGCGCGACCTTCGGTCAGGCCTGAGCGCCGACCGGCGACGCGGCCGCGCGGCCCACCCGCCACAGCACGACGGCGCCGAGCATCGCGGACAGCACGGATGCCGCGAACACGGCGATCTTCGCCACCGCGAAATCGGCCTCCGCCGGGAAGGCCTGGCCGGCGATGAACAGCGACATCGTGAAGCCGATGCCGGCCAGCGCGCCCGCACCGGCGAGTTGTCGCCAGGAATACTCGGCCGGCTTCACGGCGAGCCCGGCCCACACCGCCAGCGCGGAACCGAGCACGAGGCCCACCGGTTTGCCGATCACGAGGCCGGCCATGATCGCGAGCATCAGCGGCTCGTGTCCGCCCAGCACCTGCATCGAGATCGCGACGCCGGCGTTGGCCAGCGCGAAGATCGGCAGCACGCCGTAGCTGGACCACGGTTCCACATGGCGCAGCAGCCGGTCGGCGGGCGATTCGAAGCGGTCGTGGATCGCATCGAGCGCCTGCAGCGCCGGCAGTGAAGGGCCGTGGCGCAGCACTTCGGCGTTGTGCCGGGATTCGGCGATGATGATGGTGTTGGCCTGGGTCATCAGCGCGTTCAGGTCGGGTGGCGGCCGCGTCGGGATGAACAGCGCGAGCAGCACACCGGCCAGCGTCGCGTGCAAGCCGCCGCCGTGCACGCAGGCCCACAGCACGACGCCGACGACGAAGTACGGCAGCACGCGGTACACGCCCGACCGGTTCAGCAGCGCCAGCAATCCGACCACGGCGACGGCCGCGCCGAGGTACGCGAAGTTCAGTTCGCCCGAATAGAAGATCGCGACGACGATGATCGATCCGATGTCGTCGACGATGGCCGCGGCGGTCAGGAAGATGCGCAGCTCGATCGGTACACGCCGGCCCATCATCACGATCAGCGCGACCGCGAACGCGGTGTCGGTCGCCATCGGCACGCCCCAGCCGTGGAACCACGGCCCCTGCGGAATCACGAGCATGTAGAGCAGTGCGGGCACGGCCATGCCGCCGATCGCGGCGGCGATGGGCAACGCCGCCGAACGACGGCTCGCCAGTCGACCGACCGTGAACTCGCGCTTGATCTCGAGGCCGACGATCAGGAAGAACACGGTCAGCAAACCATCGTTGACCCAGTGGCTCAGCGGCATCACGAACGCACCGTCGCCGAAGGTCAGGCCGAACGGCCGTTCCCAGAAGGCTTCGAAGGCATGGCCCATCGCGGAGTTGGTCAGGATCACCGCCACCACCGAGGCGAGCAGCAGCAGCAACCCGGTGGACGGCGCCCAGCTGACGAAATCCAGCGTCGCCGCACGCACGCGATGGCCCAGCGAGCCGAGCATCGCGTCGGCGAACGAACTCTCGTCCCAGGGGCCGTCGTAGCGGCGACCGTTGATGAAGAACGTCGGGGTGACCATCACGCCGCTGGCGCGGGCGCTCTGTTCGTCGGCGACGACCCGCGCCCGGGCGCGCGCCTCGGCCGCTGCGAGGGCGTCCGGATCCTGTTTGTCGAAACCGAGGTCATCGGCGACTGCGCACAGATCGTCCTCGGTCAGCGTGGCCGAGCGCGTCATCAGCGCCACGTGCGTCTTCCAGAACTGGTCGGGGTCGGGGCAACGTTCGGCCAGCTCCGCGGCGCGGCGCGCGATATCGCTGCCGGTCAGCGGCCGATGCCGGAATACGTAGCGCAGGCGATCGCCCAGTTGATCGCGGATCTGCGCGATGCGCTCGTTGGCGGCGCGGCACGACGGGCATGCATAGCTGCCGTACTCGACCAGCGTGATCTCGGCGTTCGGGCTGCCGAGGATGTGGTCGTTGACCTCGTCGACGGGACGGTCGAGCCGGTTGTTCAGGGCTGCCTGCGACATGCGGAATCCATCGAGAAGGCGACAGGGGGACGATGCGGCGTCGTGCCCGGTGTCGGAGGGCTACGGAGCCGAGGAGGCCGGACCGCCGAAGTAGACCGTCCGGCACGTCGGGACGTCAAGACCGCAGGTGGGAGAGGCCTCGGCGCCGAAGCTCCGCTGCTGCGCCGGGTCAGTGCGGTTTGCCCGGCTCGATCCAGAAGACTGCGGTGCTATCCGGATCCACGCGGACGCGCACCCAGCCGACGGTCGGCGAGCCGAAGGTTTCCAGTCGCAACAGGTTCGGCACGCCGCGGCGGGCCCAGGGGTGATCGAGGACGTAGCGATGGGTGTCGCCATGGACCAGCAGAACCGGTTTGCCGAAATCCTTCGCGGCCGTTTCGAGCGTCTGCAGGAATGTGGCGTAGACCGGTCGGAAGTTCGCGCGCAACAGCTCCGGGTCGGCGTGGATGAACAGCACGATGGCCGGGGCGGCACGCTGACTTGCCGCCGCGAAGCCGTCGAGCAGCCATGCGACCGTCGCTGCGTCGCGCACGACATACTCGGACCGCGGTTCGTCGCCGTTGCCGCGGTTGTTGGCCGAACCCACCACGTGCAGCGTGACGAACGGCACGCCGTCGTGCCACCAGCGGCGATTCTCGACGCAGCAGATGTCGAACTGGTCGGACTGCCGCTCCAGCGTCAGCCGGCGTCGGCCCAGGCTCTGGTCATCGGCGAAGAACGTCCGGCGCAGCTTCGCCAGCCGCTCCTCCGGATCGTATCCGCCAGCCATGAAGCGGTCGCAGTCGGTCCAGTCGTTGTCGCCGGGCAGCAGCACCAGCGGGATCGGCGACGCGTCGAGCAACGCATGCCGATCGGCGTAGGTCGCGTCCCGGCAGGATCCATGACCGCTCTTGATGTCCCCGATGTGCACCGCGAACGATAGCGGTTCCGTCTGCCACTGCTGCAGCATTCGTTCGACCAGCACGCGTTCGTCCGGGTTGTACGGCGTATCGCCGGTCACGGCGAATTCGAAGGGCGCGGCGGTGGCGCCGGTCACCCAGAATGCGAACGCGCCGACAACGGCGCGCAGCGGAGACATCCATCGGACACCGGATATCCCGGAGAACAGATGCATCGAAGCCCTCGGTCGCGCGGAAGAACAGCACGCAGTTTACGGCCTGCGGTAGTCCGCGATCGGAGGTTGCATCGCCATGGACGGCATGGCGACGATGCTTTGCTCGTCAGGCTCCCGGCCGCCGGTTCACGCGGGCTCTCCGGACGCGGGCTTCGGCGACGTTGCGCAGGCAGCGGTCCAGCGCCGGAATGCG
>JAHCKV010000464.1 GCA_026125595.1 Burkholderiales bacterium
GATGGAGCTCGCCACGCTGCCGATCTTGTCGGCGCTGAGCACCAGCTCGTCGGTGATCTCCCAGCTGCCGTAGCCGAAGATCTTGGGCAGGTTCTTGACCCGTGGACCGAACAGCGCCAGCAGCAGTTGCGTGCCGAGCAGGCTGATGGCGAGGGTCGCCACGAGACTGCGGATGTTGAAGTTGGGCTTGTCGTGCAGCGGAATGAAGGCCACGGCGCAGACCAGGGCGCCGACCACCGCACCGGTGACGATGCCCGTGCCCAGCACCACCGCAGCGCTTTCGGGAAAGTGCTGGGCCGCGTACCACGCGCCGTAGCCGGCGGCGGTGAAGGTGAAACCGAAGGCCATGTTGAGCATGCCCAGGCTCGACCACACGATCGAGATGCCGATGGCGAGCAGCCCGTAGATCGACGCGAGGGTGATGCCGGCGATGACGACGTAGGCGTCCATCAACATGCCATCACAGGTCCAGCGCCGAGCCGTGGCCCAGCGGCAGGTCGGTGCCACGCTTCAGCTTGCCGGCATGCATGCCGAGCAATCGCGTGACCCGACCTTCCAGCAGCGAGATGTTCTGCTCGGCGATGACCATCGCGCCGTCGGCGAGATCGATGCGCATCAGCGCGTCGATCATGGCCTTGCTGATCTTTGGCGCCAGGCCCAAGGATGGCTCGTCCACCAGGTACAGCCGGGCTTCGTTCATCAGCCCCCGGCCGATGGAGACCATGCGCCGCTCGCCACCCGACAGCCGGCCCACCGGTGTGTCGAGCAGTTTCTCGAGCGGCGGAAAGATCTCGAGTACCCGGGTGCGCCGATCGCGGCGATGACGCCACGCTTCGCGCGTGTAAGCACCGGAATCCAGGTGTTCGGCAACGGTGAGGCCGTGGAAGATCGCGTCGCCCTGGGGCATCAGGGTCAGGCCGCGACGCACGATGCGATGGGTGTTGCGGCCGGGACCCTGGCTGCGCTTGCCGCCGATCTCATGGCCATCGAGCAGGATCGAGCCGCTTTGCCAGTCGGTGAGGCCGGCGATGGCGCGCAGCAGGGTCGATTTGCCGTGGCCGTTCAGGCCCACGACCCCGACCCGTTCACCCGCCACCACGTCGAAGTCCAGGTCGTGCAGCACGCGCAGCGGACCGTAGCCGGCGGACAACCCCTGCACCGCGAGGATCGGGCGCGTGCCGGCGCCGATCATGGCGTCGTCTCCGCCTCTTCGTTGTCGAAGTATGCGGCGCGCACCCGCGGATCGTCGAACACGTGCTCGGGTTCGCCCTCGGCGATCTTGCGACCGACGTCGAGCACGGCGATGCGGTCGGCGATGGCGGCCAGCAGTTCCAACCGGTGCTCGACGATCATCACCGCCATGCCCAGTTCCTTCGCCAGCATGCGGACGATGGTGTCGATCTCGTCCACCTCGGAGTTGATGAGCCCGGCGGCCGGTTCGTCCAGCAGCATCACCCGCGGTCGGCGCATCAGCAGGCAGGCCAGCAGCAGCTTGCGTCGGTTGAGGGTTTCGAGCGCGCCCGACGGCGTGTCATGGTCGACCCGCAGGCCCACCAGCGCACAGGCCCATTCCGCGTGATGCCGGGTCAGCCATGGCGTGGTGGCCTGGCGTGCAGCCTTGAGCACTTCGGTCACCGACAGGCTGTTGGGAACGACCGGTGACTGATAGGTGCGGGCAATGCCGCGGTGGGCACGCTTCTGGATGCTCAGCCGTGTGACATCGGCGCCGTCATACAGCACCCGACCCCTTTGCGGACGGCGGCGACCGGACAACACCTCGAACAAGCTGGTCTTGCCGGCGCCGTTCGGACCGATGATGCCGAGGATCTCCCTCGGCGCCACGTGCACGGACACGTCGTCGAGGATCTGCCGGCCCCCCAGTGACAGGCCGATGCCCTCGCAGGCGAACAGAGGCGCGGCGACCATCGGGCGGCGCTTGGCGTCTGGTGGATTGCGGAGCGATCCTGCGGGCCGGTCACATCCAGGATGGCTTGCGGAAGTCGGATTCCTTCAGCGCCTCCGGACCGATGATCCGGTGCTCGCCGTTCTGCACCTGCAGGTACAACTGCGCCATGCCCTTGTTCAGGTCCTGGGTCTGGATCGGATAGTGCACGGCGGTCTGGCCATCGTTGTTGTTGTCGCTGACGCCGTTGACGCCACGGAATGGTGTCTTGCGCAGGTGATCGCAGACCTCCTTGAACTTGTCCGGATCGCCGACCTTGTTCCAGGCTTCCGCCAGGCGATAGATGCTGTCGTAGCCCATGCCGGTGTAGGCGAGACCCATGACACCGGGGTACTTCTTCTTGTATTTGGCGCGGAACTCCTTGCCCTTGGCATCGGCGTATACACCGAGCACCGTGCTCCAGATGAATCCTTCCGCCGCCTTGCCGGCGAGCTGCAGGAATTCCGGTTGCGACGGTCCGTACTGCAGGTAGACCAGCGCGCCCTTCGACGGATTGGCGAGGAAGGTCTGGCAGAACGACGCGAACTCCGCCGCGACCCAGTGATCGACCATCACCACGCCGGCGCCGGTCTTCTTGATGTCCTGGACCACCGGGCCCCAGTCCTGCACCGGGAACTGGATGTCGGTGACCTTCGCGAGTTCGAACTTCGATTTCTTCAGCGCCTGCTGCGTCGCCTTGGAGATGGTCTGCGTGTAGGCGATCTGCTCCTGGATGATGTGCACCTTGTTGTTGATCGGCTTCCACGCGCCGCTGGCGGACAGCGTTTCCAGGAACGTGGGGAATGCCAGCCCGTAGTAGATCTCGGGCGGGTCCATCTGGAACACGTTCCAGTATTTCTGCGGATTCTTGCGCACCATCTCCATGCTCAATTCCGACGTGTTGCCGTGGAGATAGGGCGCCTTGTAGCCTCCCAGCGCTTCCACCGCCGGCTGCGGAATCAGCACGAACGGACTCGAGATCGCCTGCACCTTCAGTTCAGCCAGCTTGCGCAGGCCGGCCTGGGTGCCTTCCGGCGTCAGGATGTCGGTATCGACCACCTTCAGTTCCAGCGGACGCCCGAGCACGCCGCCGGCGGCGTTGATTTCCTCGACCGCCATCTTCGCGCCGTTCCAGTGATCCTGGTGATCGGCGACACCGGCCGGGCCGCTGCGCACCAGGGGCAGTCCGATCACGATCGGCTTGCCGGCGGCGAAACCGATCGAGTGGCCGACGAGCGGCAGTGCCGCCGCGGCGGCCAGCCCCTTCAACGCGGTACGACGATGGCGCGACAGGTTCGACATGGTGATTCCC
>JAHCKV010000465.1 GCA_026125595.1 Burkholderiales bacterium
TTCGTCACCAACACAAGCCGCAGTTGGACCCATCGTGACAAGATCAAGACGGCAGCTGGCGAGAAGTGGCTCACGTTGGGCGTGAAAAAATCACCACTCGGAACGTGCATCGATCAGATCGCGCTGGTCGGTGCTACGAGCTGGATCGACAACCATCTCAACTTGCTGCGTGAGAACTATCGCAAGGCATCCGGTTTCAGAGAAGTGATGCCACTGATCGAGGAGTTATATCGCGAACCGCCGCCGCTGATGCGGGACTTCAACCTGCGTTGGCTGGAGCGGCTCATGGACATACTCGAGTTACGAACTCCCGCTGTCTTGTCCAGCAGTCTCCAGCCGCGGGGACAGAAGAACGAAATGCTGACCGACTTGTTGGGCAAAGTGGACGCCACACACTATCTGTCCGGCACCGGCGCACGAGCCTATATGGATGTTACGGCGTTCTCGGCGGTCGGCATCGACGTCATCTGGCAGCAGTTCGAACACCCGATCTATCCTCAGCAATTTGGACCATTCATTCCCTATCTTTCCATTCTGGATGTGCTGTTCAACTGCGGGGTGATTGGCACGCGCGTCCTGCTCAGGAGCTGCAAGTGAACATTCTCGCCATTGGCGCGCATTTTGACGACGTTGAACTCGGGTGCGGCGGTAGTTTGGCCCGTCACGCAGCGCAAGGAGACAGCGTTTACGTCTTCGTCGCGACCGTGTCCGGATTTGCCAATCAGTACGACCAATCCGTGCGCAGCAGCGAGATTGCCCGTGCCGAAGCGCAGACGGCCATGGGCATTCTTGGGGTCAAGCAGTTGTTCTGCGGCAACTTCAAGACCCTGGAGGTGGAGTTCGTCGATTCGCTGAATATTGAGATTCTGAAGTTGGTCCAGGAACTGTCCATCGACATGGTCTACGTGCATTGGGTAGGGGATATCCACCATGATCATCAAGCCGTGGCGCGTGCCTCGCTGCACAGTTGTCGACATGTCCCGAGATTGTTGATGTATCGCAGCAACTGGTACCACTCCACGCTCGATTTCCGAGGCAACTTCTACGTCGACATCACGCCATTCTGGAACACCAAAGAGAACGCCATTCGCGCCCACGCGTCGGAGATTGAACGTACCGGTGCAAAGTGGATCAGCTTCTTCAAGAACGAGGCGGAGAATGCGGGTCAACGAATCGGTGTCAAGTACGCCGAGGTGTATGAGGTGGTGAAGTGGTTGCAGGCTTGAAGCGTCTGTTGAAGTGGGGCGGGATGATCGCACCACATGGCACGTGGTTGCTCGCACAGAAGTGGATTGCCGCCCGTCACTCGATGCCCATTCCGTGGGAAGCGCTTCGAGCGAATCGCGAGTTGAGCGGTCGGCATCGCCGGCAACGATGCTTCGTGCTCGGAAACGGATCCAGTGCAAGCGCGCTCGACTTATCGGTGCTGTCCGGCGAGTTGATCATCTCGGTGTCGAATGGATATCTGCATCGGCACTATTCACGGATCAAGCCGCGTTACCATTGTGTGCCGCAAATCACCTACAGTCGTATGACAAAAGCGGAGGCTGTCCGGTGGTTCCAGGAGATGCACGAAAGCATCGGCGACGCGGTGGTTTTTCTCAGCGAAACCGAGATGGAGTTGGTTCGTCAAAACGGATTGTTTCCCGGACGGGCGGTGCATTACCTGGCGCTGCGAGAGAGCTTCGATGAGTGGCCGGGGAACCGGATCATCGATCTGTCGAGACCCGTCCCTCGCGTGGAATCGGTGCCCGTGATGGTCTTGATGATCGCCATGTATCTGGGATTCGATGATATCAATCTGTTGGGCGTGGATCATGACCACTTCAAATCAGGGTCCTACAAGTACGCATTCGATCTTGTAGCGCAACGTGGCAAGGACTTCACGGTGAACAATGACGGCATCGTAACGATCTCTCGATACGATGATTTTCAGTCGTTGGCCCGGCTCTGGCGTCAGTATCGTGTCTTGCGGCGTATCGCAGAGCACAACGGCGTGCGGATCCGTAACGCGACACCGGGTGGGGAGTTGGATGAGTTTCCCCGCATTGCCTTGTCCGAGCTTTTGGAGAATAGGGCGTGAGACGTCTGCTGCTGAGTCTGGGGGGGTGGCGAGCAGCATTCGAGCTCGGTCGGATCGCGAGCAGTCAGGTGAAGAAGGCCAACCGATTCGAACTGGGTTTCGACGGATGGGAGGCGGCTACGGCAGCATCCAACGGCTATGCCTCACCTGCCATCCTGAACAAAGTGATCACCGCGGCGCGAGATGTGCGCGATGGAAAAGCCGCATACGAACGGGACGCCGTGACGTTTGCCGAGCCGGCGGTCGATCACGCACTTGTGGCATGGTCGATGTACGCGTGCGCTCGGCAAGGCGCTTTGCGTGTGCTCGATTTCGGTGGTGCTCTGGGCAGCCTTTACTATCAGCATCGTCGCATGCTCGATGGTTTGGTCGATTGCCGGTGGGGTGTGGTGGAGCAAGAGCATTTCGTGCGGGTCGGGCGAGACGAGTTTGAGACCACACAACTGCAGTTCTTCGACAGTATCGAAGAATGTGTTCACACGCAGGCCCCCAATTTCTTGCTGATGGCTGGCGTGCTTCAGTATTTGCCAGCGCCCTATGAACATCTTGAGCGAGCGCTCGGGCTGGGCCTGCCGTTCCTGCTGCTGCATCGAACCATGGCGCGGCACATGGGTCCCGATCAAATCGCCGTCCAGCACGTATCGCCGTTGATTTACCCTGCGAGCTATCCGGTTTGGATGCTGGACGCGCAACGAATCGAACGTACCTTCTCCGCCTTTGGCTACGACGTGATCGATAGGTTCGACCCATATCCAGGCTCGTTTTTTGGCCCAGACGATCAGGAAGAAACGTACAAGAGTTGGTTCGTCGCAAGACAGGAAGGCGGCCAGTGATTGTTTTCGTTCTCGTTCCCGTGTTCAATCGACTCGCGCATACGAAGAACGTGTTGGATGCGTTGCGGCGACAGACGATAGTCGATCAGTTGCGTATCGTGGTCATCGACGACGGCTCGACCGACGGAACCGCAGAGTTTCTGGACGCACAGCCCGACCTGGTCGTGCTGCGAGGGGATGGCAGCTTCTGGTGGGGGGGCGCCATCGACAAGGGGCTCGAGTATGTTCGCGATCAACAGCCCACCCACGAAGACTACGTGCTCTTCCTCAATAACGATACGTGGTTTGAGCCGCGTTATATCGAAACATTGGTG
>JAHCKV010000466.1 GCA_026125595.1 Burkholderiales bacterium
AGGATTGCCGCGTGGAAAAGGTGACGGTGCATGCGGATGTGCTGCCGGCGCAGACGCTGCCGACGCCCGGTGCATCGGGGTTGTTGCCCCATTGAAACGACAGCGGCCGGGCATTGCCCGGCCGTCGCGTTACGGATCGGCAGGCGGGTGACGAAGCGCCCGCCCTTGCGCCGTCATTCGTCGAGGAAGTTCTGCACTTCCCGCCACAGCTGCATGCGGTTCTTCTCCATGATGATCGTGTGGGTGCCTTCGCCGATCAGTACCAGACGTTTGCTGGGAGCGGCAGTCAGGCGGTCGAATACGGCCTGCGCCATGTAGGGCGGCGTGTCCTGGTCCCACTCGGCGACGGTGATCAGCGTCGGCGCCTGGATCTTTGCCGGGTCGTACCAGGGTTTGTTGTCCAGCCAGTAGGCGCGCAGGTCGGCCAGCACGCCGTTCGGTGCGCGCAGCATGCCGGCCTCGGCACTTTTCGGATCCGTTGCCCACGTGGCATCGGCCCAGGCTTCGAACCAGCCGGCGGGAATCAGGCCGGCTTTCTTGTCTTCGGGCACGCCGTTCAACCAGCGCTGCTTGGCGGAATCGCGAGCGACCAGTCGATAGGCGGGCAACGGACCGGTGCCGGCCAGCGGTGACGGCGTCGTGCGCAGCCACACGGGCGCGTAGAGCACCAGTTTCGACACGTGCTCCGGATGCCGCGCGGCGTAGCCACCCATGATCGACGTGCCCCACGACCAGCCGAGCAGCGTGATGCGATCGGCGCCGGTGACGCGACGAACATGCGCCACCGCCGAACCGACATCGCGCACCGCGACGTCGGTCGTGACGATGGGGGCGTTCTCGGTACCGGGGCGTTCCATCTCGGGCGGGCGCGTGCTGCGGCCGTAGCCGCGCAGGTCGACCAGCCAGACATCCCATCCCTGCTTCGCGATGAAGTCCATCCACGATTGACCGTCGAGCTGCAGATCGAACGCCGTCTCCGACGGATAGGTGGCGCCGTGCACGTACAGCAGCACGCGTGACGGATCCGGTTTGCCGCAATCCGCCTGCTTGCGGCGGACGAAGAGATCGATGCCGGCAGTGTCGGAGGCGATCATCGCATCCGTGGTCTTCAGCGGACCGGCGCATTCGGCGGCGGACGCGCCGGAAACCGCAGCACCGAACCAGAGGGCGGTGCCGAGCAGCAGGGAGCGGAGCAGCATGGTGGGCCTGAGTGTGATGGAACGAGAGAAAGTCGAGGGGCGGGAATCTAGCGCGGATGGCCGGCGAGGTCACGCGGCGCGATTCGGCGATGCCGGTCCCGGTTCGCTACGGCTTCTCGCGGTCGTAGTAATCCACCGTGTCCTCGGCGCGAAACATCTTGCGCAGGCCACGGTCTTGGTGTTGTCCGGTCACGACGAGCACTTTTCCGGAATCCGGGTATTCGCATGCGTCGACGTCGACGAGGGTCGACAGTGCCAGATAGCGCAGTGCCGTCGTTCCGGTGTTGACGATCTGATGGGCGACTTCCGGTCCGCCGGGCGGACATGCGATCACATCGTGTTTGCGAATCGGGTAGCGCTGGTCGCCGAACCGCAACTCGCCTTCGCCTTCCAGGACGAGAAACATCTCTTCCTCGCCGTGATGACAGTGGAAGGGACACTGGACTTTGCCCGGTGGCACCACGGTCAGGTTGTAGCCCAGCTTCCTCGCGCCGATGCGGTCGCTGATCCGGCCGCGACGGGACGTGTAGACGCCGTTCTCCTCGACATCGTCGAAATCGACCTCGTCGAGATTCAGGATGGGTTTCACGTTGCAGTCCTCCGATCAAGGGTCCGAGCGGGAGCGCCCGGCGGATCTTGCTGCGGGCAATTCTGCTGGCGGCCGACGACGGGCGCAGCGATCCCGTCACCCGCGATGCAGCACGATACCGAGTGTGCCGATCAGTGCCGCCCAGAACACGACCTGCGCCAACACGATGACCAGATTGGGAATCACTCGGCGTCGGAGCCTGGAAGAATCTTCCTCACCGAAGACGGTGACGTACACGGCCGCAGCGAATCAGGCGATGCCCCCTACAATGCCGGCATGCCCGAAGACCCACACCCGTTTTCTCTTCTCCATCCCGATGCGATTCTCGATGCGGTCGAATCCACGGGCCTGCGCTGCGACGGTCGTCTGCAAGCGCTCAACAGCTACGAGAACCGCGTCTATCAGGTCGGCATCGACGACGCCGCACCGGTGGTCGTGAAGTTCTACCGGCCCGGCCGGTGGAGCGACGCGGCGATCCTCGAGGAACACGCGTTCGCGCGTGAACTGGTCGAAGCCGAAGTGCCGCTCGTTCCGCCACTCGAGACCGAAGGCCGCACGCTGCACGCGCACGGCGGTTTCCGGTTCTCGGTGTCCCCCAAGCGGGGTGGCCGCGCGCCGGAACTCGATCGCGACGAAGTGCTGCGCTGGATCGGTCGCTTTCTCGGTCGTCTCCACGCGGTCGGTGTTCGTACGGCGTTCACCGAGCGCGAACAGCTGACGCCGAAGGGTCGCGGCCACGAACCGGTGCGCTGGCTGCTCGAACATCGGCGTGTGCCGGCGGAACTCGAACCGGCCTACCGCGCGATCGCGGAGCAGGCGCTCGAAGCCGTCGATGCGTGTTTCGCGCGCGTCGGCGCCGTGACGCCGCTGCGGCTGCACGGCGACTGCCACGCGGGCAACGTGCTGTGGACCGACGATGGTCCGCATTTCGTCGATCTGGACGACTGCTGCACCGGACCTTCCGTGCAGGACCTGTGGATGCTGGTCACCGGTGATCGCGACACACAGGGCGCGCAGTGGGCCGCGGTGCTGGAAGGCTACGAAGTGTTTCGCGAGTTCGACGACGCCGAACTGGCCCTCGTGGAGCCGCTGCGCACGCTCCGGTTGCTGCACTACGCGGCGTGGTTGGCGCGGCGCTGGGACGACCCGGCCTTTCCGGCGGCGTTTCCATGGTTCGACAACGTGCGCTACTGGCAGGACCACATCCTGGCGCTGCGCGAGCAGATCGCGCTGATGCAGGAGCCGCCGCCACGTCCCGGCCGCTGATGCGATCGGCCGTGCACGGATCGTGCGTCTGCCGCGTTCTGGTGGCGGTGCAGTATGCTCACCCCGGTTTCCCGACCGCCGATATCCGGCTGCCGGATTCGTAGAACCATAAAAAAGACAACACGTTGCGTGTCGTTCGCGGAGGCTCGGCGGCGGCACACGGAGGCTTTACA
>JAHCKV010000467.1 GCA_026125595.1 Burkholderiales bacterium
GGTGCCGCAGGATCTCGGCGATCTTCTCCAGGATCACGCTGCCGGCCTCCACCGGCGGCAGACCGCCGGCGTAGATGTTGGAGATGACGCTGTACTCGTAACGGATGTCGGTGTTGCCGCTGAAGGCGGCGGCGTCCCGTTGCATGTCGGCATCGGTCAACCGGAACGCGATGTAGGCGGACATGCTGCGCGAAGCCAGCGCATCGCCGCCGGGCCGCTCGCCGATCAGGTTCACGACTATCCTTGGCGCGAGACGATCGCCGACGGCTTCGGCGAGCTTCACGCGGCCGTAGGGCGCCAGCATCGGTTGCCCGACCGAGATCTCGCGGGCGCGCAGGCCGTCGAGCAGCACCGGCAGCAGTTCGGGCACGTTGTGGTGAATCGCCTCGGCGCTCAATCCGTCCGACACGACGATCTGCACGTCGTGGGATTCCGCGGCGAGCGTCGCCGCCGCTGCGTCGGCGAGTCGCGTGCCGAGTTCCGGATCCGCCAGATGCGCGGCCTTGCTGGCCGCCGCGGTGGGCAGCATCCGGAACTCGATGCCGTCGATGGCGCGCAACGCCAGTTCCGCGTAGATTGCCTCGCGCGCGACGGCCTGGTTCGCCCGCAGCGCGCGTGAGATCCGATCGGCCGGTCGCGGCCCTGCGTGCTCGAAATCGTAGACCGCCGGCAGCACGGACTTCATGCGGTGGAAATCCAGGTCGGAGTCGATGAACAATCGCGGGTCTCCCCAGCGCGGGCCGCGCGCGACGTTGCCGTCGGCATCCATTTCGTAGATGCCTTTGCCGACGGCCCATTGCAGATACTCCGGCGCCGGTGCCAGGCCGTGGATCTCGCGCAGCGTCTGATCGTCGTGGCCGCTGGTGTCGAAGTACGCCAGCATCCGGTCGGCATGCAGATGCACGTCCATGTAGAAATTGCAGCCGGCGGCGGTCAGCAGCTCGGTCGCCATCTGCTGTCCTTCGACGGTGATCTGCGAATGCAGCGTGTAGCACGGCGCCATGCCCATCGGCAGGCCGAGCAGCTTCGCCATGAAATGGTCCTGCAGGTTCGACACGATCATCTCGTGGTTGTCGAGGTGCGTTTCCGGGCCGATGAAGCCGGTCACGTTGTTGACCATGAACGGCCGCCACCGTCGCGCGAGTCCGTAGCACAGCGCCTCGCAGGTCGCCATGTCCATGCCGTCGTGCTTGCCGTAGGTCAGTTCGCTGCCCTGGCCGGTCTCGAAATACATCCAGCGATCGGCGATGCCGGCGAGTGCCCCTTTCCGTTCCATCGTCGCGTACGCCCGGTCGAGCAGATCGACGGTCACGTCGAATTCTTCGGTCAGCGTGCGTTCGGTGCCGGCGATGCTCTGGAACAGGATCTCCACCGGCGCACCCTGTTCGAGGCACGCGAGCTGGGTGCGCACGTGGGACAGCACGCAGATCTGCGTCGGTGCGCCGGTGCTGCGTCGCAGACGATCCAGCAGATGCAGCAACGACGCGACGTTGTCGACGGTGTCGATGGCCGGATTGACGCCGAGCAACTGATCGCCGGCGCCCATCGACAGACCGGCATAGACCAGCAGCGCGACGCCGTCGGGATGATCGGTCGGGTGATTCGGCTGCAGCCGCGACGACAGCGTGCCGGGCAGTCCGGTCAGGGTTCGCGCTTTCGCGCCCGAGCGGGCCTTGCGTGCGACGAGCATCAGCTCGTGCACATCCATCAGTTTCGCGAGCGTGGCGGCCATCACGCCGGTCAGCCCGGTGCCGATGCGTTTCACGTCCTGCGGCGCGCAGCGCAGCAGCTGGTTCTTCAGTTCGCCGAGCGTCAGAGGTGCGATGCTCGCGAACGCATCGGCGTCGATGTCGTAGTTCACGCGCATCACGGCGTCGACGCGGCCGCGGGCGTCGGTCAGCGGCCGGTCGAACAGATGCTGCAGCGTCAGCGACGACAGGATCGAGCGTGCAGCCTCGCGTTCCACCTCGTCGCGGGCCGCGAGGCCGGCCCTCCGGTCACCGGCCTTGCCCACGTCGGCGGCGCCGAGCAGCGCTTTCAGACCGTGGAACGCGAACGGGCGATCGAGCAGCGTGATGCGGTAGATCTCGTCCGGACGGGGTTCCGGAACCGGGATCGCATCGACCGGCTTGAGAGCGGACATGGGCGTGATTCCGTGGCGAATGCGGTCAGTGGATCCCGTAGAAGGACACCGGAACGATGCCTTCGCGCGCGCTTCCCAGATGCACGAAGTGTGCACGTCGCGCCGGCACTTCGTCGATCACGATCACCCGATGCGGCAGCCGGCTCCAGCGCGTCGCGTAGCTGCCGAGCGCCTTGCCCGCGTTGGTCGAGACCAGCAGCACCAGAGATCGGTCGGCCGGGTACGCACCGGATTCGAGCGCGGCGGCGATCCGTTCGCCCAATTGCCGGGCGCCCGCGCCGGTACCGAGCACGCCGCCGGCATCGACGATCTGCAGGCACGCACCGCCCCGGTGAGTCGCCGCGAGCTGCAACGCCGCTCGCAACTGCGCGGCTTCCGCGCCGGCATCGCAGCGCGCGACGATCGGCAGATCCCGCAGCGGCAACGCAGAGGGATCCGGAAGAAACAGCGTGGCACCGGCCAGTGCCGCGCTGTGCATCGCAAGGCCGTAGACCGTCGCACGGCCACGCTGCGCCGGCACGAAGCGTTGCAGATCGCGCGACAGCAGCGGTGACGCGGCGATGCCGAGCGCGAGATCGACGCCGAGATCGCCGTAAGCGGTGGTGCCCGGCAGCGGTTCGCCGGCGGCGTGGCGGTACAGCAATTCGCCGACGCCACCGGAGAACGCGATCAGCGCGTCCGCACTACGGATGTCGAACGCAACGGGCGCCTGCTCGTGACTTCGCGCCACCGGGCTGTCGAAGAAATCGCGTCGGCCCGTGACGATGGCCTCGAGGCCGGCCACGTACCAGTCGATCACGGTTCCCACGGCGGACTCGGACAGGAGGTCACCGGGCCCTGTCGCCACGTTCAGCTCCGCCAGCAGGTCGCGACCGTGGTCGGAAAGCCCGATCAGCCGACGGGTGCCGGATTGGAAACGCAGATGGTGCGCACCGATGAAATGGCAGCCGGTCGCGACGACTTCGCCGGCGACGCCGAGCGCCGCATTGGTCGTGCCGCCGCCGATGTCCAGATTCAGGATCGGCCGGGCACCGAGGGCCTCGCTGGCCCGACCGCAACTGCCCATGAACGCGAGCCA
>JAHCKV010000468.1 GCA_026125595.1 Burkholderiales bacterium
CCGGCCACCGCGAATCCGACGAACCGCGCCAGCGGCTTCAGGCCATGCCGCTGGATCGCCGCTTCGCTCGCCAGGAACACGGCGCCGGCGCCATCGGAAGTCTGCGAGCTGTTGCCCGCCGTCACCGATCCGTTCGCCGAGAACGCCGGGCGCAGCTTCGCCAGCACCTCCATCGTCGTGCCCGCCCGTGGTCCTTCGTCGTCGGTCACGCGCTGCGTGCGCACGGCGACCTGACGCGTCGCGAGATCGGGCACGTGCGTCTCGATGTCGTAGGGTGCCATCTCGTCGGTGAAGGCGCCGCCTGCAGTCGCCGCCAGTGCCTTGCGATGGCTCTCCACGGCGAAGGCATCCTGCGCTTCCCGCGTCACCTTCCAGCGCTCGGCCACCTGTTCCGCGGTCAGCCCCATGCCGTATGCGATGCCGATGTTCTCGTCCTTGTCGAACACCGCCTCGTTGAACGCGATCTTGTGCCCTCCCATCGGGATCAGGCTCATGCTCTCGGCCCCCGCCGCCACCATGACATCGGCTTCGCCGAGCCGGATGCGATCGGCCGCCATCGCCACCGCCTGCAGGCCGGATGCGCAGAAGCGGTTCACCGTGACGCCGGCGACACGCTGTGGAAAGCCCGCCAGCAGCAACCCGATGCGCGCCACGTTCATGCCCTGCTCCGCTTCGGGAATCGCGCAGCCGACGATCACGTCGTCCACGGTGTCCAGCGGCAAGCCCGGCACTTTCGCAGCCGCGGCCCGCAATACGTGGGCGAGCAGATCATCGGGCCGGGTATGCCGGAACATGCCCCGCGGCGCCTTGCCCACCGGCGAACGCACCGCGGCGACGATGTACGCGTCCTGCACCTGTCGGGTCATCTTCGTTCTCCGCGGATCAATTGCGCAACGGCTTGCCGGTCTTCAGCATGTGCTCGACGCGCGCCTGCGTCTTCTCGGTAGCCAGCAGTTCCATGAACGCTTCGCGTTCCAGATCCAGCAGCCATTGTTCATCGACCAGACTGCCGGCTTCGACATCACCGCCGCACAGCACATGGGCGACTTTCGCGCCGATCAGGTAGTCGTGTTCGGAGATGTGCCCGCCAATCAGAAGATTGGTCATGTGGGCCTTCACGGTACCGACCGCGGCACGGCCGGCAACGGCGATCCGATTCGCCGGCAGCGGCGGCCGGTAGCCGGCTTCGTCCAGCGCGATCAGTTCCGACTTCGCGACATGCAACAGCTCGAAACGGTTCATGACGATCCGATCCGTGGCTCGCAGATAGCCGAGTTCGCGGGCATGGGCCGCGCTACGCCCGACCTGCGCGGTCGCGACGGTCTCGAACGCGCGCCGCAGGAACGGGAACGGATCGCCGCCCTTCGCGTCGGCGGCGACGCGCATCGCGAACTCCTTGCAACCTCCCCCACCGGGAATCAACCCGACACCGGCTTCCACCAGTCCGATGTAGCTCTCCAGCGTGGCCACCGCGCGGTCCACGTGCATCACGAACTCGCAACCGCCACCGAGCGCCAGACCGTCGACCGCCGCGACCGTCGGCACTGCGCTGTAGCGCAATGCCTGGGACGTCGCCTGGAACTGCGCGACGATGCCTTCGACCTTTTCGAGTCGGCCGGCCATCAGCGCGTCGGCGACGTTGAGCTTGCGCGCCGCCTTCAGGATCGCGGATTCCGCCTCGCGCCGGACTTTCTTCATCAGCGAGCCGAACGCCGAACGCTTCTGACCTTCGGGACGCGGCTTCGACGGGCCCGACAGATTGGCGCCGACCGAGAACGGTGGCTCCGTCTGCCAGATCACGAGACCCCGGAATTCGCGCTCGGCCGTCTCGATCGCTTCGGTCATCCCATCGAGCACGTCTTCGCCGATCGCGTGCATCTTGCTCTTGAAACTGACGATCGCGATGTCGTCGCCGGTGCTCCAGCACCGTACGGCGTCGGTCTCGAACACCGTGGTGCCGACGCTGGTCGGTTCGCCGACCAGCCGGTCGGGCACGATCTGGCGTCGGTACACCGGCAGCGGGGAGCGCGGCTGCAACGCGGCGCGCTGCGGGCTGAAGCTGCCAGTCACCTCATGCACGCCGACACGCGACGGCTCCGTCACCCACGCCGGCAACGGCACTGCCGCCATCGCCTTGCCGGCCGCGATGTCGTCGGCGATCCAGCCGGCAACGCGTTGCCAGCCGGCGGCCTGCCACAACTCGAACGGACCTTCGCGCCAGCCGAATCCCCAGCGGATCGCGAGATCGAGATCGCGCGCGTTGTCGGCGATGGATTCGAGCTGTACCGCGCAGTAGTGCAGCATGTCGCGCGTGACGGCCCACAGGAACCGCGCTTGCGGATGATCGCTCGCGCGCAGTTGCTCGAGTCGCAACGCCGGATCCTTCTGCTTCAGGATCGCGACCACCGTCTCGGCCGCTTCCGCATCCGACGGCCGATAGTCCTTCGTCGCGACATCGAGCACCTCGATGGTCTTGCCCTGCTTGCGATAGATGCCCCGCTTCGTCTTCTGTCCCAGTGCGCCGGCTTCCACCAGGCCACGGTACCAGTCGGGCAGATTGAAATATGCATGCCACGGATCATCGGCCAGCGATTTCTGCAGCGTGCCGACGACGTGGGCCAGCGTATCGAGACCAACCACATCGGCCGTCCGATAGGTCGCGCTCTTCGCACGCCCGAGCAGCGGGCCGGTGATCGCATCGACCGCATCGAATCCGAGACCCAGCGCGCGCGTGTGATGAAACGCCGCGAGGATCGAGAACGTGCCGACACGATTGGCGATGAAATTGGGCGTGTCCTTGGCCCGGATCACGCCCTTGCCGAGCGTCGTGACGAGGAAGCTCTCGAGCCGGTCGAGCATTGCCGGTGCCGTGCCTGTCGCCGGAATCAGTTCGACCAGATGCATGTACCGCGGCGGGTTGAAAAAATGGATGCCGCAGAAACGTTCACGCAATGCCTGCGGCAATACTTCCGCAAGCGCATTGATCGACAGCCCCGATGTGTTGCTCGCCAGCAGCGCATCGGGCGCCAGGTGCGGTGCGATGCGTTCGAACAGATCCCGCTTCCAGTCGAGCCGTTCGGCGATCGCTTCGATCACCAGATCGCAGTCGGCCAATTCGGCCAGATGCTGGTCGTAGTTCGCGGGCCGGATGCGATCGGCGACGTCGGTGGTCGCGAGCGGACTGGGCTCGAGCTTGCGCAGACCGT
>JAHCKV010000469.1 GCA_026125595.1 Burkholderiales bacterium
GGTCATGCTGACCGCGACGTAGATCAGTTCCTTCGTCAACGGATCGAGCCGCGAACCCGGCCCCATCACGGCCTTCACCTGGGCCCAGAAGCTCTCCAGCGTGTCGGGGTGATTGGCCAGCGCCTTCCAGATGTTGTTGATCCAGTCGGTCTTGCGCGTGGCCATGATGTCGTCGAACACGGCCTTCACGCGCGGACTCGCATCCGCATATTCCACCAGTTTCACCATGGTCATGGGTCGTTCCTCCTCGAGCGCCGGAGTTTAGCCCGGCGCGTGGACAGCCGGCGGCGGCGGCGGCCATAATCGGCGACCCGCAGGAGCCTCCTCCCCATGAAACTGCTTTTCGACCTGTTCCCGGTCATCGTTTTCTTCATCGCGTACTTCCTGGCCGGGCGCTCGCCCGAGGCCGCCGCCCATCTGACCGGCACGCTGCTCGGCGATCTGGGCCTGGGGTCGGACGTCACGGTGAAACAGGCGCCCATCCTGCTCGCCACGGCGCTGGCAATCGTCGCCACGGTCGGTCAGGTTCTCTTTCTGCTCGCGCGCGGCAAGAAGGTCGACAAGATGCTGTGGATCGGGCTGGCCATCATCGTCGTGATGGGCGGTGCCACGCTGATCCTGCGCGACGCCACGTTCATCATGTGGAAGCCCACGGTGCTGTACTGGGCATTCGCCGCCGTGCTGCTGGGTGCCCGCCTGCTGTTCCGCAAGAATCTGATGCAGGCCATGATGGGCAAGCAGCTCGAACTGCCCGAGTCCGTCTGGAGCGGCGTGAACCTGAGCTGGGCCGGATTCTTCCTCGTGATGGGCGCGCTGAACCTGCTGGTCGCGTTCAACTTCTCCGAGCAAACGTGGGTGACGTTCAAGCTGTTCGGCGGCATGGGCCTGATGCTCGTGTTCGCCATCGGCCAGGGGCTGATCCTGTCGCGCTACATGCCCGACCACGAGGAAGAGAAGAAATGACCGCGTCGCTGGCGGATCTGGTGCGCGAGCGACTCGTACCGCTGGCGGCGACACACCTCGACATCCACGACGACAGTGCGGCCCACGCCGGCCACGCCGGCGTCGTGGAAGCTGGTGGTGGCGGCCATTTCGAAGTGCTTGTCGTGGCCGCGATCTTCGAAGGCAAGAGCCGGGTCGCGCGACATCGCCTCGTGTATGATCGCGTCCGCGATTTGATGCCTCACCGCATTCACGCATTGGCCATCACGGCCCACACGCCGGACGAATTCGAACGAAATTTCGCCGGTTGATCCTGCGTCCGATGCCCTCACCGGCCCGTACCCTCGTCACTCTGGAAGGATTCCGCATGCGTTTCGTCAAATCTTCGGCGCTCGTCGCCCTGAGCCTGGGCGGCTTGATGCTGCTCGGTGTTTGCCACGCCCAGAAATCCGATGAAAACCTGGCCGTCGTCAACGGTGTGCCGATCCCGAAGGCGCGCGCCGAATTCGTCGCCCGGATGCAGACCGCTTCCGGCCAGCAGAAAGACACCCCCGAGTTCCGCCAACAGCTGCGTGAAGCCCTGATCACCCGCGAGATCATCACGCAGGAAGCGATCAAGAAGGGCCTCGACAAGACACCGGAGTTCGAGACCCAGATGGCGCTGGCCCGCCAGCAGGCCCTGGTCGGTGCCTACATGGAAGACTATCTCGAGCACCATGAGCCGACGGAAGCGGACCTTCGTGCCGAGTACGACAAGGTGAAGGCCGAGCAATACGACCCGAACGCCAAGGAATACAAGGTCCGCCACATCCTCGTGAAGACCGAGAAGGAAGCGAAGGAAGTCCTCGCGCTGCTGGCCAAGAAAGGCACCAAGTTCGAGGATGTCGCGAAGAAGCGTTCCACCGACACCGGCAGCAAGAACAAGGGTGGCGACCTCGACTGGACCGACGGCAGCAACCTGGTGCCGCCGTTCGCCGAGGCGATGAAGGCGCTGGACAAGGGGCAGCGCACCAAGACCCCGGTCAAGACGCCGTACGGCTTCCACATCATCGAGGTCGTGGACGTGCGCACGCCGCAGTTCCCCGCCTTCGAGGACGTCAAGGAGCAGGTGGCGAAACAGCTGATCTCGAAGCAGCGCGACGAGATGATCGACGCCCTGCGCGCCGCCGCGAAGATCGAGTGACGCACGAACCGGGGTGAGTTGCCCCGGGTCAAAGAAATGCGCAGCCCCCGGGCTGCGCATTTTTGTTTCGGCGCCGCGTCACCCCACCGCGGCGCGGGCGTTGCGGAACATCCGCATCCACGGCGAATCCTCACCCCAGCCGCGCGGATGCCACGACAGCTGCACCGTGCGGAACACCCGTTCCGGATGCGGCATCAGGATCGTGAAGCGGCCATCGGCCGTCGTGAGGCCGGTGACGCCACCCGGCGACCCGTTCGGATTCGCCGGGTAGTGCTCGGTGGCGCGACCCCGGTTGTCCACGAATCGCAACGCCACCATCGGACCCGCTGCACGCCGTGCCGCCACCGACGCAAACTCGGCACGGCCCTCCCCGTGGGACACCACCACTGGCAACCGGCTTCCGGCCATGCCCTGCAGGAACAGCGACGGACTTTCGGTCACTTCAACCATCACCAACCGCGCTTCGAACTGCTCGGAGGCGTTGCGCACGAAATGCGGCCAGTGCTGCGCACCGGGAATCAGCTCGCGCAGGTTGCTCATCATCTGGCAGCCGTTACAGACTCCCAACGCGAACGTGTCGCTGCGCTGAAAGAACGCCTCGAAGACATCGCGGGCGCGCGGATTGAACAGGATCGACTTGGCCCAGCCTTCGCCGGCGCCCAGCACGTCACCGTACGAAAAGCCGCCGCAGGCGGCAAAGCCGCGAAACCCGTCGAGACTCGTGCGGCCTTCAAGCAGATCGCTCATGTGCACGTCCACCGCATCGAACCCGGCGCGGTCGAACGCAGCGGCCGTTTCCATCTGCCCGTTGACACCCTGCTCCCGCAGGATCGCGACCCGCGGACGGGCGCCGGAGGCGATCAGCAGCGGCTGCGCCGGATCGAAGGACAGGTGCGCACCGAGGCCGGGATCCGCCACGTCGTCGAGCCGTGCGAACTCGGCATCGGCGCTGTCCGGGTTGTCTCGCAGACGCTGGATGCGCCAACTGGTCTCGGACCAGGTCTTCAGCAACGCCGCACCGGACACCGCCAGTCGTTCGATGCCCTCCACCTCGACGCGGAAATGCCCGTCGCGGTTGA
>JAHCKV010000047.1 GCA_026125595.1 Burkholderiales bacterium
ATCTCGCGTCGGCGCGGGGCTGCGGCGCGCATTGCCGCATGCTCCGGAACGGCGCGTTCGTCGTCTCCGACGGGCAGCGTGAGGATGAAGGTGGAGCCATGACCGCTGCCCCCGCTTTCGCCGCGCAGCGTTCCGCCGTGCAGTTCGGCCAACTGCTTGGCGATCGAAAGGCCGAGTCCCAATCCGCCGAGCTGAGACCCGGCGGCGCCATCCTCCTGCGAATGCCGTTCAAATATGCGGGGCATGAACTCCGACGAGATTCCTTGCCCGGTATCGGAAACGCGGATCTCCACATGGTCGACCTCGCGCGTCGCGGCGATGCGGATGCTGCCGCCGCGCGGCGTGAACTTGACCGCGTTGGTGACCAGATTCCAGAGGATCTGCTGCAGTCGGGCGCTGTCTGCGTTCACGACGCCGATATCCGCCGACACGTCGGCCTCGACGCGAAGCCCTTTCGCGGTCGTCGTCGGCACAATGGACTCCACCGTGGAGGCGACCACTTCGCGTACGTCGACCGATCGCACATCGAGCCGTAGGTTGTCGATGAGCATGTCTTCGTCGAGGAGATCGTCGATGATCCGGCTCTGTGTCCGCGCGTTGCGCTCGATAACCTCCAGGCCCTTGGCGATCTGATCGGCCGACGCGCGTCCGCTCGTCAGTATGTTCACCCAACCGAGAATGGCATGCAGCGGCGTGCGCAGCTCGTGCGACAGCGTCGCGATGAACTCGTCCTTCAAACGCACGACGCGTTGTGCCTGCATGCGGGCGTCGCGCTCCGCCTGCAGGAGGCTTTCGCGGCGAGCGCTGGCCGCAGCCAGCGAGTCGGCGCGCTTCTGCTCGGTGAGATCGTGAGTCAGCTTCGCGAATCCGACCAGAGCGCCGCTTGCATCACGGATCGGGCGGGTGATGACCGTGACCCAGATCTCGGTGCCATCCTTGCGTCGACGCCAGCCTTCGGACACGTGATGACCCGTCTCCGCGGCGATCCGGAGTCCTTCTGAAGGGGCGTCGGCCTCGACCAGTGCGGGTGGGAAGAAGCACGAGAAATGGCGACCGACGATCTCGTCGGCTCGATAGCCGTTGATACGCTCGGCGCCGGCATTCCACGTGAGAACGTAGCCGTCCGGGCTGACCATGATGAGAGCGTAGTCGGTCAGCCCCTCCAGCAGCAGCCGATAGCGGGCCTCGTTCCAGGCGGCCGTCTCGGCCGTGGACGAACGGGAGGATCGATCGGGATCGGCGTCGGCCATGGAAACGCGGGAGTGTGGTCGCCCCGATCGTACATGGACTGCTGCGGCCCCGTAATCCGCGAAGGCGGCGGGTAGGGGTAGGACCGACATTGGGCGCCACGCATTCCCACACGCGACATGTCGCCGACAGCGCCCCGAGCCAGGCCGGTCCGGGGCGCCGATTTCGTGTCAGCGAGAAGGCGCCCGTTCTCCACGGCGTTCCGACACGCGGGTACCGCGCTGCGCGTCGCAACAATGGATGCGCCGAAGAATGCTCCGTCAGTCGATAAGCTGCGACGGATCTTGCCCCAGAGAGAACAGCAGCGGCAGACCGTCGTCGACACATTCGTACCAATCCTCTTCCTCGAGCGGCTCGATGATCGGGTGCGGGCCGAGTCCACGCGCGGGACGGTTGACGGGAAGAGATGGCGTCGGGTGGGTGGTGGAGTGCATGGTGTTCTCCTCGAATGACGTGAGAGAAGGATGCAACTTCCAGATCCGCCGCGCCGTAGGTATGCCGGCGTCTTGCTGTGGGAGAGGCACCTACGGACTGCGCCAGAGAAGTCCACTCGGTAGAGCTGCCGTTTGCGACGCAACTGCGGGACAGCTCCCGATCGATCCGGCCTACGGGAAAGACCGCGTCCGCCGGAGCCTTGTGCGCTCGCGAATCTCGTCTCGGGAACGCCCTCTTCGACACGGATTCCATGCAAGAGCAACGCACCGGCTCGAGCACTCAGTGTGTGATTGTCGCGTTATCCGTTCCGCAGCAAGTTGGCGTCGAAGATGGCCGTGTAGCGGGCAGAGCCGGCCATCCGCGCAAGCGCCTACCGGTCCAGTCCGAGCGTCTGGGCCTGGTCGGCCAGCAGATCGTCGAACAGGATGCGGCGGTGCCGACCCACCTTTCGGCAGAGCTGCCGCCCTTCGTCGATCTGCTTGATGACGAAAGGCCGCGGCACATCGAGAAAAGCCGCCGCGTCCTGCGTGGACAGCTCCATCTTCTGCGGCAGCAGCACCACCGGCTGACGTTGCGCCATCATGCCCAGCATGTCGGCCGCCAGGCGCAGCGCCTTGGGCGGCAGTTCGACGGAGGGCATGCGTTCGGTACCCGTCCCGTCGGTTCGTGTTCCAGCCAATCCCGGGCAAGCCGCTCAGAGGGTTCGCACGGAGCCCCGAGCGTTCGAGCCGTGGTTCTGATGGCGCCGCTTTGCCCAGGCTGCGAACATCACCAGCCCCGCGCCGAACATCGCCCACGTGCCGGGCTCCGGCACGGGCGTCGGATCGACGAATTCGCCGTTGAGGCGATAGCCGGCGCGCTGACTATCCAGATAGGCCCACTCCCCCGAATCGGTGAGGATCGCGCCGCCGCGCAAGGTGCTGTCCCCGGCCCACCACACCATGTCGCATTCGCCCACGCAGTCGACCTGCACCCAGTACACCTTGACGGCCTGGAGATAGGTCTCCGGGATGACGAATCGCGTGAACGCGTAGGGCTCGCCGGGCTCCTGCGACATCGGGATGGCGACTTCGCCGCTCGCGGGACCTTGCGCCGACGCAACAGTCGTGGACGACGGCAGTGAAATGTCATTCTCCAGAATGCGCACGGTTACCGCACTCCCGACCTGGGCGGTCAGCGCCAGATCGATCGATGTGATCTTCGCATCGAGATCCAGCAGGAACGGCATCGCCGGGGATTGGTAGTCCGGGATTGAGTTCTGGCGAACAGCCCAACCCGCTCCGATGTAGAACGAATCGCCGGTGACGGTGGAATCGACGACGGCGGCAGATGCGGACGAAGCAGCAACGGCGACAGCGAAGACGATTGCGCGCATGGCATGTTCCTTAGTTTGCTCACATCACGAAGACGATCGACAGCTGCAGCCGAACGGAGCGTTGCCGAACCCTACTCGATGTTGCACCTGAACGTCGAATGGGCGCGTAACCGGCTGATTCCAGTATCCCCGATGCGGCCCAGTGGTCCAGCGGTCGGATGATCGTGTCGTTCGGCTGCGGCCAGCACCGACCCGACGCGTCGGTCTCCCATATCACGGTCGGATCGCCATCGGCGCGATGGCGCAGCCGCACGCGTTCGTCATGACCTTGGATTGCAGCCCCCGCGGCTACGCCGAGGGTACCTGAACGAGCGCACGGCAAGTCTGCTGTCGGCGCACGAACGGGCGTTCGAGCCCTTCGGCGGCTATCCGAAGAGCAATGACCCGACGGTGATCGAGCCTGTCGCAGAGTGTTGGGCGTCGACGTTCTTTACAGTCTGGAATGATGTCGGCCCCAAGTTCTTGTTTTCCTACAAGGGTATGCCTCTTGCGTCCGGCCCGCGCGCGCGTAGACCTGCGCATTTCGAGTTGTTCGCGCGTCATTTCCCCTCCGTCCGGCCCGCGCGCGCGTAGACCTGCGCGCATCGGATCCACCAATCGAAAAATCGCCCGGAGTTCACATGAAGAAGCTGCTGGCATTGGCATTCCCGCTCACTCTTTTGGCGAGCGCCCCTTCGCAGGCTGCGCCCATCTATGTGACATTTTCTCTCGGCCCGGGCGGATCCGGTGCAACCGGATCAATGGTGTACGAAGCGGACTCTGCAACGAGTCCGATCCTGTCGATCACTTCTTTCGACATGACGCTGTACTTTGGTTCTCCATCGTTCACGTTGGCGGACGTAGGATTCATCAACACCGGGCCAGGGACCGCGAGAATCGGCGGGACATTGAATGGCGTGGGCGAACCCCTGCCGGATACCAACGACTTCTACTTCGACTACCAGTTGGGCGAAGGCGTCTATGCGTCCTGGGGGCAGTGGACCGAGGTCGGTGACTCCATCATCTGGAATTTCGCTCCAGTGCTCACGACTCGACTCGGCCCTGCTGCCGTGCCGGAGCCGGCGTCGCTTGCGCTGCTGGGTGCGATGGCAGTCGCCGGTGTTGCTGCGCGACGCGTATCGCGTCGAAAGTCATAGACAGTCTCTCGCCGCTTCAGCGCAGAGCCCGCTTCGGCGGGCTTTTTTTTGTTCCGCCAATCCCGAACGATCACTTCCGGTCGAGCTGCTCCGCTCGATTCCGACTCGCATCGCGCGTCGACGCCGGTTGATCGAAACACTTGCGGGTTGGCGCCGACACAGGGGCTTCGGTGCGAATCCGGTTGTCGTTGAAACCGGATCAAAGTGAGCGGAACGTCTCAGTGGAACGTCATTCGATGTTCTGCACCTGCTCCCGCATCTGCTCGATCAGCACTTTCAGTTCCATCGATGTCTGCGAGACTTCCACGTCCACCGACTTCGATCCGAGCGTGTTGGCTTCGCGATTCAGTTCCTGCATCAGGAAGTCGAGCCGCTTGCCGACGTTGCCACCCTTCGAAAGAATGCGGCGCAGTTCGCTGAGGTGCGTCGTCAGGCGGGTGAGTTCTTCATCGACGTCGATGCGCGTCGCGAACACCGCCACTTCGGTGCGGATGCGTTCTTCATCCAGCGCGACGACGGCTTCCCTCAGCCGCTGCGTCAGTTTCTCCTGGTGGGCGGCAACGAGGGCGGGCATGCGCGGCGCGACGTCGTGCGCGAGTTTCTCCATGGTGCCGACGCGGTCGAGCAGCATCGCGGCGAGCTTCTCGCCTTCACGCGCTCGCGTGTCGGTGAAGTCCTTGATGGCCTGCGACAGCATTGCCATCAGGTTGTCGCGCAATTGTTCCTGCGGCAGCGTATCGGCGCCGAACATGCCGGGCCAGCGCAGCACGTCGGCCACCGACAGGTCTTTTGCCTGCGACAGTCGCGCCTTCACCTGATCGTTCAGTTCAGCCAGTCGCGTCAGCAGGCTTTCGTTGAGTTCCAGTACCGACGGTGCGGCGGCAGCGCGGGTCAGGCCGACGCGGCATTCCACCTTGCCGCGCGTGAGTTTCGCGCCGATCGCTTCGCGCATCGCGGGTTCGAAAGTGCGCAGTTCTTCGGGCATCCGGAACTGCACGTCGAGGTAGCGGTGGTTCACCGAGCGCAGATCGAGGCTCAGTGTTCCGAGCGGAAGGTCGCGGCTCACGGCGGCGAAGCCGGTCATGCTGTAGATCATCGTGGGGCGCTTTACAGAGGGATGGGATGCACCGAGAATGGCGCGGCCCGAACAATACCATGGGGCCTCGGCCGACGGCCCTCGTCGACCCCTCCCGGAATCCACGCCGCATGTCTTCCATCCGCCCCAGCGGCCGCGCGCCCGACGCGTTGCGCGCCATCAGTCTCAAGCGCCGTTTCACCCGCCACGCCGAAGGCTCCGTGCTGGTGTCGTTCGGCGACACCCAGGTCATCTGCACGGCCAGCGTTGAAGAGAAAGTGCCGCCGTTTTTGCGTGGGCGAGGGCAGGGCTGGGTCACGGCGGAGTACGGCATGCTGCCCCGTTCCACCAACACCCGTTCCGACCGTGAAGCCGCGCGGGGCAAGCAGTCCGGCCGCACGCAGGAGATCCAGCGCCTCATCGGCCGGAGCCTGCGCGCCGTCACCGATCTGTCGGCGCTGGGCGAGCGCACGGTGCATCTCGATTGCGACGTCATCCAGGCCGACGGCGGCACGCGGACGGCCAGCATCACCGGCGCATTCGTCGCGCTGCACGACGCGCTGTCCACGCTGCTCGATCGTGAACTGATCTCCGTTTCGCCGCTGCGCGATCACGTGGCGGCGGTTTCGGTCGGCGTCTACGAAGGCGTGCCGGTGCTCGATCTCGACTACGCCGAAGACGCCAACTGCGAGACCGACTTCAACGTCGTGATGACGGGGGGCGGCGGCCTCGTCGAAGTGCAGGGGACGGCCGAAGGCGTGCCATTCTCCCGCGGCGAACTCGACGCCATGCTCGATCTGGCGAATGCCGGCATCGGTCGCCTGATCGATCTGCAGCGCACCGCTCTGGCGCAGCCGCTGCCTTGATCGGCCGCATCGTTCTCGCCAGCAACAACGCAGGCAAGCTGCGCGAGATCGGCGCCATCCTCGCGCCGCTGGGTTTCGATCTGGTGGCACAGGGCGATATCGGCATCCCCGAAGCCGAGGAACCCTTCGGCACGTTTCTGGAAAATGCCTTGACCAAAGCGCGGCATGCAGCGCGGGCATCCGGATTGCCGGCGCTGGCGGACGACTCCGGCATCTGCGTGCGGGCGCTGGCCGGCGCGCCGGGCGTGCATTCGGCTCGCTATGCCGGTGATCCGAAGTCCGACGTCCGCAACAACGCCAGGCTCGTGGCTGCCCTGGCCGGTGTGGCGGATCGCCGCGCGCATTACACCTGCGTCATGGTGCTCGTGCGCCACGCGGACGATCCGGAGCCACTCGTGGCCGAAGGTCGCTGGCATGGCGAAGTCGTCGATGTACCGCGGGGCGACGGCGGCTTCGGCTACGACCCTCACTTTCTGCTCCCGGCCTTGGGTCTGACGGCGGCGCAACTCGATGCCGCCCGCAAGAACGCGATCAGTCATCGCGGCATTGCACTGGCCCGGCTGGTGGAGCGCCTGCGCGAAGAATCCGACCCGGAAGCCCCATGAAGACGCCGCCGCTCACCGCAGACCTGACGCGCACGACGCTCGCCGTGTTGTTCATCGGCGGGTTGTTGATCGGTTCATTCTTCATCGTGCAGCCGTTCCTGCCGGCCATCATCTGGTCGGCGATGCTGGCGATTGCCACGTGGCCGCTGCTGTTGGGCTTGCAGCGCCGGCTGTGGAACCGCCGCTGGCTGGCCGGCCTGGTGCTGCTGTTCGCGTTGCTCATCATGTTCATGTTGCCGTTCGCGATGGCGGTGTCCACCGTGATCGAACATTCCGGCGACATCGCCGAGACGTCGCGCAAGATCCTGTCGTTCCGCATCGGTGAGCCACCCGAATGGCTCGGTCGCATTCCGCTGGTCGGGTCGAGACTGGTCAGCCTGTGGAACGACGTGGTGTCGGCTGGCGCGTCGCAGTTGACCGATCAGGTGATGCCGCACATGGGCAACGTCGCGACGTGGCTGGCTGCGCAGGCGAGCGGGCTCGGGTCGTTGCTTATCCAGGTGAGCCTGGCGCTCATCATCACCGCGATCTTCTATGCCAAGGGCGAGGTCGCATTCACCGGACTGCTCAGCTTCGCGAAGCGCCTCGGCGGCGATCGTGGTGTCACGACGATCGATGTTGCGGCCCGCGCCGTGCGCGGTGTCGCACTGGGCGTCGTGGTCACCGCCATCGTCCAGGCCGTTATCGCCGGCATCGGGCTTTGGATCTGCGGCGTGCCGTTCGCCGGCTTGCTCGCGGCGGTCTCGTTTCTGTTGTCGGTCGCGCAAGTCGGACCGGGACCAGTGCTGGTTCCCGCGGTGGTCTGGCTGTACTGGAACGACCATATCTGGCTCGGTTCTTTGCTGGCCGTGATCGCGCTGGTCTCGTTGAACATCGACAACTTCCTGCGGCCGTTCCTGATCCAGCGCGGCGGTGCCAATCTGCCGCTGTTGCTGATCTTCGTCGGCGTGATCGGCGGCATGATGGCATTCGGTCTGGTCGGGTTGTTCGTCGGGCCCGTCATACTCGCGGTGGCCTACGAACTGCTCGTGGCCTGGATCCACGAAACACCGGACCGCTCCTAGGGCGCAGCCCACCGGCGATGAGTCGCGTCGTCTCGTTGCGCAGGCGCCTCGGCGGCTGGGTGGTCGGCGGCGGACATCTGGTCATTCTCATCGTCGCGGCGCATATCGATCTGCCGGCAGCCTGGCCCTGGGCGCTGCTGCTCATCGCCGCGATCAGCTTCGTCGCATGGATCATCTCCGTGCGACGCTGGAACGCCATCGGCGGCACGCCGACGTCGAACGTCGCATCGTCCGCGCAGGGCTATGTCGAGCTGATGGGCATGACGGAGGCCGTCGGCGATGTGCCGTTGCTCGATCCGGTGCATCGCATGCCATGCGCGTGGTACCGCGTCGAACTATGGCGCCGGAGCGGCAGTGGCAAGAACCGCAGCTGGAGCCGTACCGGCTCCACTGAAAGTGACCGGATGATCGGCTTGCGAGACCGAACAGGTCTGTGCCTGCTCGATCTGGACCACGCGGAGTTTCTGGTGCGCGGGCCGCAGCGCGTGCCCGCCGGCGTCGATCGCGAGCATCGATTGTGGCGGTTGCCGATCCCGGGGCCGATCTACGCGCTCGGCGAGTTCCGCAGCGCGGGTCCGACGATCGATCCGGCGAGTCTGCGGCGTGAACTCGACGCCGTGATGACGGAATGGAAACAGGATCGTCCGGCGCTGCTCGCGCGCTTCGACGCCGACGGCAACGGAGAGCTCGATCCGCATGAGTGGGAGCGGGCCCGGCAGGCGGTGCAGGCGGAAGCGAAGCGGCGCGCGAGCACCCCGTCGCCCGAAGACGCGTTGTCACGCCATCGGATGGGTGCGCCGGAAGACGGCCGTCTCTACCTCATTTCCGACCGCGATCCGGCGGATGTCGCGTCGCGCTTCCGCTGGTGGGCGTGGGCCCATCTGGCGATCTTCTGCGCCGGTCTCGGCGCAGCGCTCTGGTTGTTCCGGTTGCTGTGATCAGCGATAGACCAGTTGCTTGCGCAGATCCTTCTGGATGATCTGCGCGATCTCGCGATTGGCGGCATCGACGCCCGGATCGCAGACGCCACTCGGCGTACGGTCTTCGAAGGTACGCGTCGCGGTGATCGTGTTGCCTTTCTGCGCATAGGTCGCGCGATAGCTGATGTTCTTGCCGACATGGTGGACCGGCCGCGGAACCGCCAGCAGCCGCGCGTTGCGCGGCAGGCGATAGGTGTAGATCTCGGTGGCGATGCCGCCCATGCAGATGAACGGCCGCGTCCGGGGCCGCTCGTGAACGATCGACGCGAACCGTGCGATGGCCGCGGCACCCGGAAAGGGTGAGCTCACGTACAGCGCGCCGGGGCCCGGCAGATTGATGGCGTCCTGCAACGTGTAGCGGCTGCCGTAGCGATACTGATCGACCACCTTGGATGTGTCGGCGCGGATCAGGGTGCCGGTGCCGCGGCCGCCCGTGCTGGCGATGGCGCGCCGTACCACCTCTTCCTCATCCCGCGGTTGCAGATAGTCGAACCAGTTCTTGATGCCGGAGGCGAACATGCCGGAGGCTTCGATCTCGGTATGCCCCTGGGCCGAGCCGTCGGCGGCGAAACGCAGATCGGTGCGCGTGGTTGTCCGATTGTCGACGGAGTGGATGGCGGGCGTGTGGGCAATCCTGGCCGGCGCGGTGGTGAGCACCACCGGTTTTGCCGTGGATCCGAACGGCAGCCGCCCGAACGGCGTGTTCGTGGCTGTTGCATCGAGATACAGATCGAGGCTCGGCACGTAGTTCATCACGTGGTTGAACGCCGATAGCACCGGCAGATCCGGCAGCCGGTAGACGTTGCCGCTTTGCACCAGCGCGGGAGTGCTGGAGATTCCCTTCGCTTCCATCAGGGCCTGCATCAGCGCCGTGTGGTCTTTGCAATCGCCCATCCGCGTTTCCAGCACGCGGTCGACGTCGCGCGGAACCACCGACCCGGCGCCGACGCAGTTGCCGGCAAACTTGATGTTGCGCGACACCCAGTCGTAGAACAGTCGGACCTGTTCGCGCGGTGCGTAAGTGTCCTGCGTGAGCTCATCGGCGAGACTCCGAACGCGGGTCGTGACGGTCGACCGTTCCCGCGCGCGGCTTTCGTAGGCGGCGCCCAGTTCCAGGTAGTCGCGGAATGTCGACGCGAGAATCAGCGGGCCGTAGTCGAGTGCCGAAACCATGCCGCGCTCCGGGCGACCGCGCACGACGTTGCTGTAGGTCCATTCCCAGCGACACCGTCCGTCGGCGCAGGTGCGGATGCCGCCCGCGACGTCGCGCGAGTACGTGCGCAGACCGACGGATTCCGGGGCCGAGATGCCGATGCGCGTATCAAGCAGCACGTCGTCCGGCGAGAACGAATGGGTCAGCGTGAAATGTCCGGGGAACAGTGCTTCCTTCTGGATCAGTCGGTAGGCGAACACGACGGTGTCGCCAGCGGCGACTTCCGGGAACACCACGGTCATCGTCTTGATGTCGGAGAAGACCGGGTCGTTGTCGGCGGCGCCGGTGTCGCCGCTGATCTGGAAGTTGCGCTCCGGTGCGTCGATCCGACGTCCGTCGCTCTTCAGCGTGTAGGCCTCGATGATCCGGGCTTCCTGCAGCCGCTGGCTGTAGCTGATGGAAGTCTGGTTCGCATCTTCCACGCCCTGGTCGGCCAGAACCTTGAGGGCCCAGCTGTGGGTCTCGATGTGCGTGCCGTCGGCATGCAGTTCGTAATCCGCGCTGTAGCGCTCGTAACGCGTGAAGTCGGCGGACTCGTCCGATGCCTCGGTCTCGGCTGCGGCGCTTCCCGGCAGCCCCACCATGCCGATCAGCGTCCAGCCGATGACCAAGGCGGCAACGGAATGTCGTGACAGCGGCATGGCGAACCTCCGGCAGATTCTGGAAAGGCCGCGCGCGAGGCCGGCCGATGGCAAGGCATATCGTCGCCGGATGATGGAACTTGATGCGCCGGTCGGCCTACCCCGTTCGGGATAGTCGCCCGATCGATCAGCGGTGATCGAGGTCTCGTCGTCGTGCCATCCACCCCGCGAACCCGATGGCCGCGCACGGCAGCCAGATCCACAACAGTTCGGAAACGATCACCGGCACGCCGCGCGCGGAGAAGAAGTGCGTGCCGATCGGCGACACCTGAACCGGCCGGAACGGCGCGAACCAACGGGCGTCGGACAGCGGCCAGCCGAGCGCGACGCCGCGGCCGCCGTTGGTGAAACCATCCAGCAACGGATGCGACAACGTCGCGACGAACAGGAACAGTGCCGTTGCCGCGACCGATGCCTTCAACCATCGGGCGCCGACGCTGGCCACCACCGCGATCGCGGCCGCGAATGCGACCGAATGCGTGAATCCGCGGTGCCCGAGCATCGAGTCATAGGGAATCCGCAGCGAGAAGGTCACCACGTCCGCGTCGGGGAGGATCGCCGCGACGATCCCGGCCGCCAGCAGCCGCGGCGGGATCCTTCGGGTGCCCAGCGCGGCTGCGAGGGCCAGAGGCACGGCGGGGTGGGTGAACAGGGTGGGCATGGTTCGATGGTCGGCCGGGTGATGAACGGCAGACTCGCGTGTGATCGCTTTCGTTCGTTCGATGTTTGCGAAACGGGGTGGTCAAGCCGCGAGCGCCCTGCGAGAATCCGGCGCCCGATCGGATGCGATCCGGTGCAGGCCGCCGCCGGAGCGGCGACCTCCGCTTGCGCAGGATCCTTCGCCATGGCTCTCAAATCCACCATCTTCAAGGCCGACCTGCAGATCGCCGATCTCGACCGGTCGTACTACGGCGATCACGCGCTGACGATCGCGCAGCACCCGTCCGAAACCGATGAACGGATGATGGTGCGGTTGCTGGCGTTCGCGCTGCACGCGGATGGCGCGCTGACGTTCGGACGCGGTCTGTCGGACGAGGAAGAGCCGGACCTGTGGCGCAAGGATCTCACGGGCGCCATCCAGCTGTGGATCGATGTCGGGCTGCCCGACGAGCGCCGGGTGCGCAAGGCCAGCGGGCGCTCCGATGCCGTGATCGTCTATGCCTACGGCCGCGGCGTCGACATCTGGTGGGAGCAGAACGCCCGCGCGCTGAATCGCATCGACAACCTGCGGGTGCGCCGCATCACCGCCGACGGCAGTCAGGCGCTGGCGGCGTTGGCGCGCCGTACGATGACGTTGCAGGCGACGGTGCAGGAAGGGCAGGTGTTCGTGACCGACGGATCCGATACTGCGACGGTCGACCTCGGCGAACTCAAGGCGGCAACCGGCCGCCGCTGACGCCTCCGACCGGCTATCGGCTCGACACGCGCCGCAGTTCGGTCAGCTTGTCGGCGAGCAGAACGGGCACCGGCTGGGGCCTGGTACTCGCGCTCAGGAACTCTTCGACACCCGCAGCCGGCATCGGGCGAGCGATCAGGTAGCCCTGCAGCTCGTCGCAATCGAGATCTTTCAACAGCACGGCCTGGGCCGTCGTCTCGACGCCTTCGGCGACGACGCGCATGTGCAGGCTGCGGCCCATCGAGGCGACGGCTTGCACGATGGACGCGTTTTGCGAGTTGGCCTGCAGGTCCGACACGAACACGCGGTCGATCTTGATCTTGTCGAACGGAAAACTCTGCAGATAGCTGAGCGACGAATAGCCGGTGCCGAAGTCGTCCATCGCGATGCGTACGCCAAGTTCCTTCAAAGTGGTCAGGATCCGCAGCGCCTCGTCTCGGTTGTCGATCAGCAGCGATTCGGTGACTTCCAGTTCCAGTCGATCGCCCGGCAGGCCGCTGTCTTCCAGCGCCGTCCGAACCATATCCACCAGGCCTTTGCGGCGGAACTGAACGGCCGACAAGTTGACGGCCACCCGCAACGGTTGCGACCACTTTGCCGCTTCGTGGCACGCGCGGCGCAGCACGAATTCGCCGATCGCGATGATCAGGCCCGTTTCCTCGGCGACCGGAATGAAATCGGCCGGCGACACCGGACCGAACTCGTCGTCGTGCCAGCGCACCAGTGCCTCGAAGCCCAGCGGCGCATGGCTTTCACTGTCGACCAGCGGTTGATACGCCACCTGCAGCTTGTCGTTCGCGACCGCCTGGCGAAGCCGTGCCTCGAGCCGGCGGCGCGCCTCCAGCGCGGCGTCCATCTGCGCTTCGAAGAACCGGCACGTCGCCTTGCCGTCAGCCTTCGCGAGGTACATCGCGGTGTCCGCGTTGCGCAGCAGGTCCTCGATGGTCTGGCCATCCTCCGGGAACAGGGCAACGCCGATGGAAGCGCTGATGGTGACTTCCGCGTCCGCGACGCGAATCGGTGCCTGCAGCGCTTCGATCAGCCGTTCGGCCAGCGTCATCGCCTGCTTCGGTTGCGACGCAAAGCTCTGCAGGATCGCGAACTCGTCACCGCCGAAGCGCGCGACCACGTCCGCCTCGCGCAGGGTCGTCGCGATGCGTTCGGCCACCACCTTCAGCAACTCGTCGCCCGCAGCATGGCCGTGCACGTCGTTCACCAGCTTGAAACCGTCGAGGTCGACGGTGAGGATCGCGAAGCGCTCTTTGACGCGATAGGCATGGCTGATCGCCTTGCTCGCCAGCTCCATGAACAGCCGGCGGTTGGGCAGATCGGTCAGCGGATCATGCAGCGCGAGATGTTCGATGCGCGCTTCCGATTCCTTGCGCGCCGTCAGATCGCGAATGGCGAGCAGCTCCCCATCGGTGCCGTCCGCCAGCAGCATGCGGCGCCGGCAGACCTCCGCCGGAAAGCGCGAGCCGTCGGGGCGTGGCAGCAGCATCTCGACCGGTTGCTCGTCGATCAGCACGCGCAGCCGGGTCTCCCGCCG
>JAHCKV010000470.1 GCA_026125595.1 Burkholderiales bacterium
TGCTGGTTATGCGGCACTGCATGAAGTTCGCAACACCTCTGAAGAAAGCTCGGACCCCGCGCCGGTTGCTGCGCCGCACGAAGAACGGCGGGCATTCAGCCCCGACGAAGAACGCTATGCCGTCGCGTTGTGGAAAGTTCATGAAGAGGTGCGCATGTCCGCCGCACGCATGAGTTTCGCCGGCCTGTCGTTCATGATGGGGGAACTGTCTGCGCCCGAAATGAAGGACCGTGTCGTGCCGATGGTGACGAATTTTCGCGATGCCCTGGCCGCCGTACGCGCGCTGAAGGCGCCTGTCGATCTGCAGGGCTTGCATAACGAGTACATTGCGGCGCTCGAACTGTACGCACGGGCAGCCCAGGAAATGACCCGCCTCACGGAAGGTGGCGAGTCCCATCTGATCGAAGCGCAAAGCATGAGCGAACGCGCCGCCACCCTGCTGCTCAAAGTTGGCGACACGCTCTGGCCCGGAGAGCACAAACCCAACTAGGAGAACCGGATTCGCGACCCGCAGGTCGCACGCGTCAAGGCAGTTGCTTCAGGCATCGCCCCATCACAACATGAGGAGGAGAGAATGAATAAGCGCATCGCGTCATGCCTCGCAGCCTTCGGACTCGCGGCCACTTTCGGCACCAGCGTGGCTCAGGCCCAGGATGTGTGCTCGGTCTGGCTCGTGGAAAACAGCCGTTTCATGAACGTGCCGTTCGGCATGTTTCATCCGGATCGTTCGTTCGTCCAAGGCAGCACCAATCCGCGCAACAACGTCAACACGGTGGACCTGCCGGTCAACGTGGGCGTCATCAAGTGCGGCCAGGAACTGATTTTGTACGACAACGGATGGAATCAGACCGAGTATCACAAGATGACCGGTACCGCCCACTGGTCGCCGTTGTCCAAGCAGATCGCCCAGCTCGGCTTCGATGCCAATGACGTGTCCAAGATCATCATCGGTCACGGCCACTGGGATCACGCCGGCTCCCTCGACGAGTTCCCCAATGCCGTGCTGTACGTGCAGCGCGAGGAACTGCGCGGCATTGAATGGTCGCTGAACTATCCCGGGCACGAGCGCATCCGTGCGGTGAACGACTCGCCGGGTAGCTGCAATCGCACGCCCGCGTGCGGATACACGCCGAAGACCGTCGACCAGATCTACGGCAAGGTGCTGCGCGGCAAGGCGGTCATCGTCAACGGGGCCATGGACGTGATGCCGGGCGTGAAGATCCACCCGGCCCATCGCGCCCACACGGCCGGTTCCCAGTTGCTGGAAGTCAACACATCGATCGGAAAGCTGATGTTCGGTTCCGATGCCTACTCCTCGTGGGAAGCGATCCGCGACTGGGAAGTGGCCAACATCCAGCAGACGGACTCGGTGCAGCAGTTTCTGGCCTACGAGAAGTGCTACAAGGTCACCGGTGGCTATCAGAACTGCGTGTCCGCCCACGAACCACTGTCGTACAGCGACAAGTACCCGCTGACCAAGAATTCTTGGGTCGGCATGAACGGCGGCCGTCTGGCCGAGGTCGCACTCGCGCCTGGTGAGTCCTCGCGCAAACCGAAGTAACCGCCGTCACCATCGGGAAGGAGCTCCCGGCCGGGAGCTCCTTTTTTTCACATCTGATTTTCGTGTCGACACCGCATCGCATCTTGCGTCGTGTCGTCAATCTGTTGCTGGCGGCTCTGGTGATCCTGCCAACGACCGGCCACGCCCACGATCCGAGCGCCTGGGGAGGCGTGTTCCGCTCCCGTGACAGCGGCCAGACATGGTTACCCGTGGACGCCGGGCTGTTCATCGGCGGTGCCATGGCTGTGGCCGTGCATCCGACCGATCCCAATCACTTGCTGTACGCGACCGATACGCGCCTGCTGCGTTCGCGCAACGGCGGCCGGGACTGGATCCACGAAGCTCCCGACCGCTTCGTCGGTCCGACCTTGGCCGTGGCCTTTGATGCCGACGGCCACGGAGCGGTGGCGGCCAGTTCCGCCGGCGTGTTCAGGTTTCGCGACGATGTCGCCAGTTGGTCGCCCGTCGATGCCCCGGAGAACGCGTCGCCTGCACGACTCATCGTGGCCGATTCATCTCGTCCCGGCCACTTCGTGCTCGGGGCCCCGGGCGGGCTGTTCACCAGTGTCGACGGTGGTCGTCGTTGGTATGCCGTCGGGGGCGCGGCTCCGCGTAGCCAGCCCACCGCGCTGCACGTTGCCGGCGACAGTGCCCTTGCGGTGATCGGCGGCAATGTCTGGATCCGCGATGGCGACAACCCGTGGCATCGCGTCGATCAAGGTCTGCCGCTCGATCGCATCGAAACCGTCACCAGCGATGCCGCTGCCGGCATCCATCGCTGGTGGGCATTCGGAGGGAATCGGCTGTACCGCAGCGACGATCGCGGTACTTCCTGGCGGACCGTCGGGACAGCGCTGGATACGGCCGATACCAGCGTGCGCGAAATCGCACCGCTCGACGGCGGTCGCGTTATCGTGCTCACAACCCACCGCGGACTCTGGCGCAGCAATGATGGTGGCGAGCACTGGAACCAGGTCGAAGGCGCTTTGCCGGTGCACCTTGAAGCCTCCCCGCTGTTGCGCGATCCGCACGACGCCCAGACCCTGTACGCGGGCTTCGCGTTGACGCCCTATCCGGAGATCTGGCGTCGCGCAGAGCAGGGAAACAATCTGATGTCCCAGATCGACCCAGTCAGTCTCGCCGGAGCCGGCGCAATGTTCGGCTTGCTGCTCATGGCCGGCGTCTGGACTGCCAGACGCCTCGCTCGCGCCGCAGGCGCCTCCTCACCCTCCTCGCCTTCACGACAGATACCGCGATGACCCGCCGCTCGACCCTGCTCGCAATCCTCGTCGCCCTCATCATCGCTGTCACCATCGCCGTTGCCGTCGTGCTGCCGCGCGGCCCCTTACCGATCGACATCACCGAATACAAGATGCCGGTGGACACGGACATGCCGACGGCCATCGCCGCCGCTGCCGATGGCAGCATCTGGTTCACCATCGATTTCTCCGACGTGGTCGGAAGAATCCGGGATGGCAAGATCGAACGCTTGCCCAAGGGCAGTCGAAACACCGAACCGCTCGGCCTGGGCGTCGGCCCGGACGGATCGGCCTGGATGACCGATGCGCCCGAAGCCTCCATCGTGCAGATGTCGCCCGATGGCAGCACCCGCCGCTACGAACTGGGAACACCGATCGCACGCC
>JAHCKV010000471.1 GCA_026125595.1 Burkholderiales bacterium
CGGCGATCGCTGCCGATGACTTTCGCCGTGAACTCGCGTTTCTCCGGATCACCGAGACGGACCGTGATGTCGTCGCCCGCTTCCACCACGTGGGCGTTGGTCATGATGTAACCGTCTTCGCTGATGATGAATCCGGAACCGAGCGAGCGGGCCTCACGTTCCTGGGGCTGCTGCTGGCCCGGCGGACCGTAGCGGCGGAAGAAATCGAAGAACGGATCGTCCTCGGACGGGCCTTCCCCCGGCGTCTGCTGCTGGGGCTGCGGCTTGGACGACCGGGTGCTGATGTTCACGACGGTCGGCCCCTGTTGCTCGACCAGCTCGGTGAAATCCGGCAGATGCTGGGCAACCGCTTGACCGACGGTCAACGGAACCGCGAGTGCAACGACGAGAAGCAGGCGCTGGAGCATGGTGGGCATGGGTATCTGACAGGTCGTAGAGAAAGGCCGCGATGCCGCCGGCCGAAGGATCAACGTTTCGGTGTCACGGACTGCGCGATCTGGGTGACCGTAACCGCAGGCGTCTCGCCGAGCACCGTCACCCGATGATCGCCGACGATGCGGGTGAAGATGTGGAACGCACCCTGGACCGTCAAGCCTTCCGACAACCGCATGCGGGCGCTGGTCGGTTCGATGAAGACCGAAACCGCCGCGAGACCGTCGGAGAACACGATATGGATCAACCCGGGCCCGTCGACGCCCTGCTTCGATCGGCGCATCTCCATGACCTTGCGGAAACCGGGGGGCACATTCCGGATCGTCCAGCCGCTCTCGGCCGGCTTCGCATCGCTGCGATCGGTCCGCCACTCGGCGCTGCTGGACTCGTAGCGCGACCTGACGTCGTCGCGGCCGATGCGTCCACCGATCGCCAATTGCGTGAACGTGAACTGTTCGATGGCCTGGTGCCGGTCGCCCATCATCTTGGCCTTGACCAGCAGGCCCGTCGCCATGTCGGCCCAGAACTTGTGGCCGTAGCGCAGGCCGTCCTTCGGTTCGAGGACCAGCACTTGCGCATCGAAGCCCGCGATCCGCTCGACGTCGGCCTTGCGCACCTCGTAGTGATCGGTGATGTTGGTGATCTGCTCGGGCAGCAATGCCGGGAAGCTGCGTCGACCCTTGCGTTTTTCCGAGCGGATCAGCCGGATGTCCGGGTAGAACGTCGTGAGCTGGTCGTTGGTCCGCAGGACTTCGCGCGGTGGCCCATCGAGCACTTCGAGCTTCTCGTATTCGACCCCGCCGTCGGCGAGATGCACGATCTTCGATGTTTCGACCGATTCGCCGTGCTGATAGACGAACGTGCCCGCGTAATTCATCTGCCGCGCCGCGGTCGTGATCCGGGTCAGCCATTCGAGCGCATCGGCCTGCGGCAATGAATCCGCCCGGACCGGCAACGCAACTGCGAGAGCGGCACCCACCGCGGCGAGTGCCCCGAACCGCAAGGCCTTCCTCCTCACCGCATGTCGTCCTCGCGAAGGCTCACCGTACGCATGAACGGAGCGACTCCCTGCATGGCAGTGCTCGGCGCGTATTGCTGGTGGGCGAAGAGGTATTCGTTGACGGTCGAGTCCGCGCGGGCGAGGTTCGGAACGGCGCCGGCATCGGAGACGGCCCCGGCAACGCGCGCGGGTGCGATGGGTGCATCGGCAGTACCGCCCGGATGATCGAAAAATGCCAGCCAAGCCACGACGGCGACACCGGCAGCCGACGCCGCGGCGGACAACGCGATCGAACGGGGACGCTGCAGCGGGGAGACCCGTCGGGGTGCGAGCACCGTCGGCTCGGCCTCCAGCGCGGGACGAATCCGATCGAGCAATGCCGGGTCGCAGAGGCGTTCGCCCCGCAGCACGTCACCGATCAGGTGATAGGTCGCCCAGCCATCGGCGAGCTCCGCTTCGTTCTTCAGCCGACTGCACGTATGCGCCGCTTCCTGGTCGTCCAGTTCGCCGTCCATCAGCGCCGAGATGCGTTCCATCTTCACCACCTCTTGTCCTTGCTGGTTCCCAACAACGGCCGCAGCCGCTCCGCAATCGTCTCACGAGCCCGGAATATCCGCGACCGCACCGTCCCGATCGGGCAATTCATGATGGTCGCGATATCTTCGTACGACAGCCCTTCGATTTCCCGCAGGGTGATCGCCGTCCGCAGTTCCTCTGGCAGCGCCTGCATGGTTTCGTTCACCGTGTTGGCGATCTGCTTGCTCATCAATTCCGCCTCCGGCGTGTTGACGTCGCGGAGCTGGTCGCCGTCCTCGAAAGTCTCGGCATCCTCGCTGTCGAACTCCGTGGTGGTCGGGGCGCGCCGCCCCATCGCCACCAGATAGTTCTTGGCGGTGTTGATGCCGATCCGGTAGAGCCAGGTATAGAAAGCACTGTCCCCGCGGAACGAAGGCAGCGCGCGATAGGCCTTGATGAAGGCCTCCTGCGCGACATCCTCCACTTCGGCGGAGTCACGGATGAATCGGGAGAGCAGGCGTGTGAGCTTGCGCTGGTATTTGACCACCAGCATTTCGAACGCACGTTTGTCTCCCCGCTGTGCCCGCTCGACCAGCTGCTGGTCGATCTCGCGGTCACCCATGGACGCTTTCCTGCAGGTAATTGGTGAGTGAAAGAAACGGTGGTGATCACCACCGTGAAAGGCGGCGGAGTATACCACCCGTCCCTGTCGACCAGCCCGCTGGAGTGTCCCCCATACCGCGTCGACAGACCGGCGCGCCGCGCGATAGTTCTCAAACCGGCGATCCTGGGTCGGATGGCGCGACTTTCCAGCGCAGGAAGACGCGGGCTCGCCGCAGCGATCCGGGATCGACGGAATCGGCGGTCGCCACACAGCGCCAGGGACGGCGCTGCTCGTCCCGGCCCCAGAGGATCAGCAATCCGGGCAGTGCCGTAGCACTGGACACCAGTCTGGCGTTCCGTACGGACCCGTCGCCAGCGATGATCCGCACGCGGCGATCGGCGTCGATGCGCAGGCTTCGCAGTGCACCGCGCCCCCGCCGCAATCCGTCGTGCCACACGGCGGCCGCGCCGAGCGTGACCACACCGGCGCACGCCGTGACCTGCAGTATCCAGGGTGCCGGCAGTGCCCACGGGACCGCGGCGGCCGTGGCGTGCAGCAGCACCAGCGCGATCGCCACGCGCGATGCGGGCCGGAGCCGGAGCTCGACATGGTCGCCGGAGAACATCGGAATCGATCGTGCGTCGAACGG
>JAHCKV010000472.1 GCA_026125595.1 Burkholderiales bacterium
CTTCGCGAGCTTGGCGACTGCGGCGAGGTCGGTCACCTTGAGCAGCGGATTCGACGGTGTCTCGACCCAGATCATCCGGGTGTCGGGACGGATCGCTGCCGCCAGCGTGTCCGGCTGGTTCGGGTCGACGTAGTCCACGCGCAGCCCCATCGAGTGCTTGCGCACCCGCTCGAACAGGCGCCAACTGCCGCCGTACAGATCGTCCATCGCGACGATGTGGCTGCCCGCTTCGAGCAGTTCGAGCACGGTGCTCATCGACGCGAGGCCGGACGAGAACGCCCATGCCTGTCTGCCGCTTTCCAGATCGGCGATGTTGCGTTCGAACGCCATGCGCGTCGGGTTCTGGCTGCGCGCGTATTCGAAGCCGGTGTGATCGCCCGGCGAGCGCTGCTTGAACGTCGACGTGGCGTAGATGGGCGGCATCACCGCGCCGGTCGTGGGGTCGGGCGACTACCCGGCGTGGATGGCGCGGGTGCCGAAACCGGCTTTCGGATCTTGATCGTTCATGGTGTTCCGGGGGTGGGATTCACAGCGAGACAGTGCGGCGCAGATGGTTGAGCACGTCCATCTGCGTGATGAGGCCGTAGAACTTGCCGTCGTGAACGACGATCGCGACGTGGCCGCGCTCGAAGGTGTCGTTCAGTCCGGCCGGCGGTGTGTTCAGATCGACCGTATCGAGCTTCTGGGTCATCGCGGTCTTCACCGGTTCGGCGAACCGTTCCGACCCGCCCTGCACCGCGTGCAGCAGATCGTACTCGTCGATCAGGCCGACGATCCGATCACCGTGCATCACGGGCAGCTGCGACACGTCGTACAACTTCATCCGCGAGTAGGCGATGGAGAGCTTGTCGTCCGGACCCACGGTGACCGTGCCGCCTTCGTCGAAGCGGCGGGTGATGAGGTCCCGCAGGTCGCCGTGACGGGGTCGTTCCATGAAGCCTTGGTCGATCATCCAGTAGTCGTTGAACACCTTCGACAGATACTTGTTGCCGCTGTCGCAGACGAACGTACAGACCCGTTTCGGCGTTTTCTGTTCCCGGCAGTACCGCAATGCTGCGGCCACCAGCGTGCCGCTGGACGATCCGCCGAGGATGCCTTCCTTCGTCAGCAGCTCGCGGGCGGTGGTGACGCTCTCCACATCGGGGATCGAGTAGCCCTTCTTCACGCGCGAGAAATCGGCGATTTCCGGGATGAAGTCCTCGCCGATGCCTTCGACGACCCAGCTGCCGGCCTCCCCGAAGCTGCCCTTCGTGATGTAGTCGACCAGCACGGACCCGACCGGGTCGGCCAGCACCATCTCGGTCTTCGGGGACGCCTTTGCGAAGAAGCGCGACAGGCCGGTGATGGTGCCGGCGGATCCGACGCCGCAGACCATCGCGTCGATGTCGCCGTCCATCTGTTCCAGGATCTCGGGGCCGGTGCCGGTTTCGTGGGCCAGCGGGTTGGCCGGGTTGCCGAACTGGTTGATGTAGAACGCGCCCGGAATCTCCTTCGCCAGGCGCTCGGCCATGTCCTGGTAGTACTCCGGATGGCCCTTGCCGACGTCGGAGCGGGTCAGCCGCACCTCGGCGCCCATGGCCTTCAGGTGGAAGATCTTCTCGCGCGCCATCTTGTCGGGCACCACGAGAATCAGCCGGTAACCCTTGGCCGATGCCACCAGCGCCAGGCCCAGGCCGGTGTTGCCCGCCGTGGCCTCGACGATGGTGCCGCCGGGTTTCAGGCGGCCGTCGCGTTCCGCGGCATCGATCATCGACAGTCCGATGCGGTCCTTGATGGATCCGCCGGGATTCTGGCATTCGAGCTTGACGAACAGCCGGCACGGACCGGTGTCCATGCGGCGGATTTCCACCAAGGGCGTGTGGCCGATCAGGTCGAGCAGACCCTGCGCTGGCATGGTGACCTCCGGAGGTGCGGGATTGAGGGGCGGGAGTGTAGCAGCGGCGGCCGCATGTGCCGGCATTGCCGCCGGCGTCACCGGCGCGTCGCGGGAATGGCTTTGCGCAGACGCGCGATGACGGTAGTGTGGCGACCATCGTCATCGTCTGGAATGCCATGAATCGCGCCTTTGCCTTGCTTGCGGCCTTCAGCCTCGCGATGTCCGTCCACGCGCAGGAACAGAAACCCGATGCACCGTTGCCGGGGGTCCAGCGCATCGCGGGCAAATGGCAATGGACCCGCGCCGAGAATTCGTGCACCGAGGTCTACGACTTCCATGCCGATGGCACGCTCGCCGTGATCAGCGGCCTCGAAAAGACCGACAACACTTACACGATCGCGTCCGCGCCGGATGCCAACGGCTTCTACGTGATGCAGTTGAAGACCGTGAAGGACTATGGCGGCAAGGACTGCGCCGACGTCGACAGCGACAGCACCCATCAGGAAAACACGGTGTTCATCCTGTTCCACCCGGAACAGCCGCTTCACGTCATGTGCATGACGCCGAGCCCGGCCACCTGCTTCGGTCCGCTGGTGCGCATTCAGGAGTAGTCGGTCGTTTTTCCCGGCGCCGGATACGGGGAGAGGATAGAGGGGCTCCGCTGTCCGGTCGCGGAGTCGGTGGTCGATTTTCTTGTTCGTGGTGCCGCATGTTGTATCTGTTCGATCTCGTCGGCGTGGCAGTCTTCGCGTTCAGCGGGGCGTTGGCCGCGGGCCGCTTCGGTCTCGATCTGCTGGGCGTCGTCGTGATCGCGACGGTCACCGCCATCGGCGGCGGGACGCTGCGCGACGTGCTGCTGTCGCGGCATCCGATCTTCTGGATTCGCGATCAGACGTACGTCATCGTCATCGCGATCACCGCCTTGCTGACCACCATCTACGCGCGGCACTTTCCGCTGCCCGGCGATTCGCTGCAGATCGCGGATGCGCTGGGCCTCGGGTTGTTCGCGATCACCGGTGCGCAGGCCGCCGAGTCGCTGAAGATTCCTCGCATCATCGTGATCGTGATGGGCACGATGACCGGTGTGGCCGGCGGCATGGTGCGCGACGTACTCACCAACCAGATCCCGATGGTCCTGCGCGGCGATTTCTACGCGACGGCCGCCATCGCCGGCATCGCGCTGTATCTGGTGCTGAAGGCGCTGGGAGTGCGGCCGTCATGGGCATTCGGCGCTGGCTTCGTCGCGATTTCCGGACTTCGGCTGGCGGCGATCTTCTGGGGCTGGAGCCTGCCGGTGTTCCGGTTGGGATCGTAGGTCACG
>JAHCKV010000473.1 GCA_026125595.1 Burkholderiales bacterium
GTCCGCCGAAGTGTCTGCACATGGCGACACGCCAGAAGCGCACGTAACCATGTCGGCGGCACAAGATCCGTTCTCCCGCAGCCTGGGCGACCGTTCGATGTTCAGTGGCGATCTGCCCTACGTCGCGCTGGTGCGCAGTCTGCTCAATCCAGTTGTCATTCTCGCGTCGCTGGGCGGCTGCCTCCTCTGGTTTTCCGAGCCGCTCGGCGGCCACTACCTGATGCTCGCGGTGCTGGGTTTCTTCGTGAGTTCGCAATTCTTCGAGCGCATCGATCTGTTCCGGTTGCGTCCGATCGAACTGCTGGTGCGGGCCGCGCGCGATGTGCTGTTCGCATGGCCGCTGACCGTCGCGATCATCGCGTTCATCATCTACGCATCGCACTACAACGACATCTACCGCACCGACGTGCTGGTCGCGTGGTTCGTGATCACGCCCGTTCCGCTGGTGCTGGCGCACCTGGCCGCGCACTTCGTGCTGCGCCGTTTGAGTCGGTCCGAGGCCGCGCAAAAGCGCGTGGTCGTGATCGGCGCCAGCCGACTCGGACTGCGGGTGATGGACACCATCACGTCCGACCCGCTGCTCGGCGTCGAGATGCTCGGATTCTTCGACGACCGCCACGCGCGCCGGCTGCCGGATCTGAACGGCTACTCCCTGGTCGGCAACATCGAATCCGTCCCCGCTTTCGTGCGGGACAACAACATCAATCTGGTCTTCATCTCGCTGCCGATGGTGGCCCAGCCGCGGATCCTGAAACTGCTCGATGACCTGCGGGACTGCACGGCATCGATCTATTTCCTGCCCGACATCTTCGCGTTCGACCTGATCCAGGCCCGTTTCGACGAGATCAACGGCATGCCGCTGGTGGCCGTCTGCGAGACGCCGTATTCCGGCGTGAATGCTGCACTCAAACGGGCATTCGACATCATATGCACCAGTTTGGGGCTTCTGCTGATCTGGCCGGTGCTGCTGGTCTGCGCTGTCGGCGTGCGGCTGTCGTCGCCGGGGCCGATCATTTTCAAACAACGGCGGTATGGACTCGATGGCCGCGAGATCCTGGTCTACAAGTTCCGCACGATGACGGTCACCGAAGACGGCGCCACCGTGACGCAGGCGACCAAGGGTGACAAGCGGGTCACCAAACTGGGCGGCTTTCTGCGGAAGACGTCCCTCGACGAGTTGCCCCAGCTGTTCAACGTATTGGCAGGTTCCATGAGCCTCGTCGGCCCGCGGCCCCACGCGATTGCCCACACCGAGCAATACCGCAAGCTGATCAAGGGTTACATGCTCCGGCACAAGGTGCGGCCGGGCATCACCGGTTGGGCGCAGGTCAACGGCTACCGGGGCGAGACCGACACCATCGACAAGATGCGTGCGCGCGTCGAGCACGATCTCTACTATTTGCGGAACTGGTCGCTGAGCTTTGATCTTTGGATCATCGTCAGAACCTTCCTGGTGCTGTTTCGCGACAAGGCCGCGTATTGAGAGCCGGCACGATTGTCGCGTATGAAACTTTCGTCAGGAAACGTTTAAGTCGTACCTAAGGAACCTGTGGGAGACTCGGGCGGTCGCACTGGCAGTCTTTGCCCGGGATCTGGCAGGATATTGATTGATAAGTGGTTTTGTTGCGCCAGGCCGATCTGAAATCACCCGTTTCAACGGGGACCAGGGTCGCCCGGACGTAACATTGTGTTCATAAGCTCCCGGTTCCGTTACCGGGATCCAGGCGAGGGCCGAGGACGCCCGCCCCCCTCGCCACCAACCGAATCGAGGTATCTGGTCTGATGTTTCTGCTCGCGCTGCGTCCATTCCGCGGTTTCATGCTCTCCCTGGCTCTGATGCTGGGCGCCGGGGCCGTCCACGCGCAGGCCGTGCGCCCGTATCCGCTCGGGCCCGGCGATGTGATCCGCATCACGGTGTTCCAGAACCCCGATATGACCACCGAAACGCGGGTTACCGACAGCGGCTCCATCACCTTCCCGCTGGTCGGGGCCGTCGACATCGCCGGCATGACGGCGAGCCAGGCCGAGCAGAAGATCGCGACGGCCCTGAAGAACGGCGGCTTCGTGCTGAAGCCCCAGGTCAATGTGGTCGTGAGCCAATTCCGCAGCCGGCAGGTTTCCGTGCTGGGCTACGTCAATCGGCCGGGGCGCTACCCGCTGGAAGATCAGAACCTCAAGCTCGCGGACGTCCTCGCGCTCGCCGGGGGCGTCAGCCAGATGGGCGGTGACACCATCATCGTCACGCGCACCCGCGGTGGTAAGGAAGAGCGCTTCAACATCGACATCGACAGCACCTTCGTCTTCAACGACATCGAGAAGAACATCGAAGTGCTGCCGGGCGACACCTTCTACGTGCCGCGCTACCCCATGTTCTACATCTACGGTCAGGCGCAACGCCCGGGGCAGTTCCGGCTCGAGCGCAACATGACCGTGCAGCAGGCGCTCTCCGTCGGCGGGGGTGTCACGCTGCGCGGAACGGAAAAGGGATTGACCATTCGCCGCCGTGACGTCGGCGGGAAGGTCGAAACCCTCAACGTCGGGCCGGCGGATCGCGTCATGCAGGACGACGTGATCTATGTGAAAGAAAGCGTGTTCTAAGGCGAGACCGTGTCATGAGTTTTTCTCAGTTTCTGGGTGTATTGAAGGCGAGGCTGTGGGTCGTCCTGCTGGCGCTGGTGCTGACCGTCGGTGTCGCCGTCGCCCTCTCGCTGCTGCTGCCCAAGCAGTATTCGGCCGAGACCAATCTGGTCATCGACTTCAAGGGCACCGACCCCGTGATGGGCATGATGCTGCCGCTGCAGATGATGCCGGGTTACATGGCGACGCAAGTCGACATCATCCAGAGCAAGAAGGTCGCGAAAGAAGTGGTCAGAGGGCTGAAGCTCGCTGAGGCACCAGGCGCGCGCGATCAGTGGATGGACGAAACCGAAGGTCGCGGGTCCATCGAAGATTTCTATGCTGATCTGCTGCTCAAGAAACTGGACGTTCAGCCAGCTCGGGAAAGCAGCATGATCACCATCAAGTTCAGCGGTAGCGAGCCTCGCTTCGCCGCGGCGATCGCCAACGCTTTTGCGGTGGCATATCAGCGTACCAACCTGGAACTGCGTGTCGAGCCTGCCCGCCAATCTGCGTTGTGGTTCGATGACCAACTGCAAAGTCTTC
>JAHCKV010000474.1 GCA_026125595.1 Burkholderiales bacterium
TCGGCTGCTCGCGCCGGCACAGCAGTGAAACGCGGCGGCTGCGCGTGATCGCGATTTCGCCGGCACCCTGATGAATTCGAGGATCGATCCATGGCAATCCGTAGCGGTCGGCTGATCGCGTCGTTGTCGGCCGTGACGCTGCTGGTGGCGTGCGGCAAGGAAGCCGAGAAACCGGAAGTGCTCCGGCCGGTGCAGGTGGTCCGCGTATCGGCCGCATCCTCCGACCTGGGCGCCAGCTACATCGGCGACGTTCGGGCGCGGTACGAGACGGCGCTCAGCTTCCGGCTGCCCGGCAAGATTGCGATGCGGATGGTGGACGTCGGTGATCGAGTCAAGGCCGGGCAGGTGATCGCGCGACTCGATCCGGCCGACGAACAGCTCGGTGTCGAAGCGGCGCAACAGCAGCTCACGGCGGCCGAATCCCAGTACGAACAGGCGAAGAACGACCTGGCCCGATTCAAGGATCTGTTCGAGCAGGGCTTCGTGGGTTCGGCGGAGTTCGAACGTCGCACGACCACGTACAAGGTGGCCGAGGCTCAGTTGCGGCAAGCCCGCGCCAATCTCGGTGTCAATCGCAACCAGAGCACATACACGACGTTGCGGGCGGATCACGAAGGGGTCGTCACCTCGCTCGCCGCCGAGGTGGGACAGGTGGTGACGGCCGGTCAGCTGGTGGCGAAGGTCGCGCGGCCCGGCGACAAGGAAGTCGTCATCGCCGTGTCCGAGAATCGATTGTCGGAGTTGCGCGCGGCGAAGGAGATCAACGTCGGGTTGTGGGCGGATCCGAATGCGGTGTTCAAGGGACGGCTGCGGGAAGTCGCGCCGAGCGCCGACCCGGCCACCCGCACGTATGCGGCGAAGGTGACGATCCTCAACCCGTCGCCGGATGTCGCGCTGGGGATGACCGCCGGCGTGTTCCTGAAAGGGGTACCGCAGGAACAGTCGGTGCGACTGCCGTCCACGGCGCTGTTCCAGAAGGACGACCAACCCGCGGTTTGGGTGATGGATCCGAAGACCGCCACGGTCCAGCTGCGGCCCGTCAAGATCGGCCGCTATTTCGACGACGCGGTGACCGTGACCGAGGGGCTGCAACCCGGCGATGTCGTCGTGCGCGCCGGCGTGCACAAGCTCTTCGCCGGCGAGAAGGTCCGCGTGATGGGTGAGGCGGCTCCGTGATTCCACCCCGCCCCAACATCTCGGAATGGGCGCTGAAGCACCAGGGGCTGGTGCTGTATTTCATGCTGGCGCTGTTCGTCGCGGGCGCGCTGTCGTACATGAAGCTCGGCCAGAACGAAGACCCCGATTTCACGTTCAAGGTGATGGTGGTCCGCACGATGTGGCCCGGTGCGACCGCGAAGGAGGTCGAGCAGGAGATCACCGAGCGACTCGAGAAGAAACTGCAGGAAGTCCCGTGGTTCGACTACGCGCGCAGCTACTCCCGGGCCGGCGAGTCGATGATCTTCATCACGCTGAAGGACTACACACCGCCGAAGGAAGTGCCGAACGCGTGGTATCAGGTCCGCAAGAAGGTATCCGACATCCGCTACACGCTGCCGTCCGGCGTGAAGGGACCGTTCTTCAACGACGAATTCGGCGACACGTTCGGCACCATCTATGCGTTCACGTCCGACGGGTTCAGCTTCTCCGAGCTGCGCGACTATGTCGAGACGGTTCGGCGCGAACTGTTGCAGGTGCCTGACGTCGGCAAGGTCGACGTGCTCGGCGAACAGGCCGAGAAGATCTGGATCGAAGTGTCGCTGGCGAAGCTGTCGACGCTCGGCATCGACGTGGGGTCGATCTTCCAGGCGCTGCGAGCGCAGAACGAGATGGCGCCGGCCGGCAGTTTCGAAACCCGGACCGATCGCGTTCATGTGCGGGTCAGCGGCAGCTTCGAGTCGGCGGATGCCATTCGTGATCTCGGCATCCAGGCCAACGGCCGGTTGTTCCGTCTCGGCGATATCGCGCGGGTCTACCGCGGCTATGCCGATCCGCCGGAACTGCTGATGCGCTTCGAAGGCCAGCCGGCCATGGGTCTCGCGGTATCGATGCGCAAGGGCGGCGACATCATCGCGCTGGGCAAGGGTCTCGAACAGCGCATGGCCGAGCTGAAGGCGAATCTTCCCGTTGGTGTCGAAGTGCACCCGGTGGCGGATCAGCCCACCGTGGTATCGCGGTCCATCAACGAGTTCATGCGCACGCTGGCTGAAGCGGTGATCATCGTGCTGGGCGTGAGTTTCATCAGCCTCGGCTTCCGGACCGGCGTCGTGGTCGCGCTGTCGATTCCGCTGGTGCTGGCCATCACGTTCCTGTTCATGCGCATCTTCGACATCGACCTGCAACGGATCTCGCTCGGCGCGCTGATCATCGGGTTGGGCCTTCTGGTGGACGACGCGATCATCGCGGTGGAGATGATGGCCATCAAGATGGAGCAGGGTTGGGATCGGCTGCGTGCCGGCAGCTACGCGTATACGTCGACGGCGCCGTCGATGCTGACCGGCACCCTGGTGACCGCGGCCGGATTCCTGCCGGTGGGCATGGCGAAATCCGCCGCCGGGGAATACACGTTCTCGATCTTCGCCGTCGTCGTCATTTCGCTGCTGGTGTCGTGGGTCGTCGCGGTGCTGTTCATTCCGTACCTGGGTTACCACCTGCTGCCGGACTACGCGAAAGTCGGACACGTCGAACCGTTGTGGCGGCGCATCGCGCGGCGCTGGATGCCGCGGCGGTTTCCGCCGGTGCCGCACCGGGAGGCGGGACATCCCGTCGACGTCTACGACGGGCCGTTCTACCGCCGGTTCCGGTCCGTCGTGACGTGGTGCGTGACCTATCGCAAGACGGTCGTCGCGGTGACGGCGCTGGTGTTCGTGCTGTCCGTGGCTGGGTTCGGTCTGGTGCAGCAGCAGTTCTTCCCGTCGGCGAATCGCCCGGAACTGGTGGCGGATCTGTGGCTGCCCAACGGCGCATCCATCATCGCGTCCCAGGAGCAGGCCGAACGGTTCGAGAAGATCCTGGCGCAGGATCCCGACGTGAAAAGCTACGTCGCCTATGTCGGCGGCGGCAGCCCGCGGTTCTATCTGCCGCTCGACCAGCAGTTGTACAACCCGAATCTCGCCGAGTTCGTGATCACCGCGAAGGACTATCACGTGCGGGACGCGCTGCA
>JAHCKV010000475.1 GCA_026125595.1 Burkholderiales bacterium
GTAGCGCTGCCGGCGCGACTGCGGTATCGGAAATCGGCAACGAGGTCAGCGCGGCGCCCAACCGCCGCAGACCGGGAAGATCTGGCCGACGAAGCAGCCGAAGTCGTCGCTGCACAGCATTGCGGCGAACAGTGCGTCTTCGCGCGCGCTGACCAGCCGACCCAGCGGGACTTCGCGTTTCAGCCGTTCCTGGAACTTCGGATTGGCCTGGATCTCCGGCGGAAAGTAGGTGGGGTTGTCGACGAAGTTCTGCGCGATCGCATTGATGTGCACGTTGTGGGGCGCCAGTTCGACGCCCGCCGCCTGGATGTACGCCAGCTGGGCGCCCCGGGCGGCGCTGTATGTCGACGCGCGCTTCATGCCGCGCAGCGCCGAAGCACTGCCCATCAGCACGATCTTGCCGGCGTGCCGCTCGATCATCTGCGGCAGCACCGCCTGCACCAGCCGCGGCAGCGGATCGACCATGTGGGCGAATGTCTGGCGCCATTCGTCGTCGGTCACGTCGGTGGCCGGTGTGCTCGGCGCCGGCACCGCGAGATTCAGCACCAATGCATCGACGCGGCCGGCGGCGGTCACCACACGGGTCGCGGCGTCGGGGGCATCCAACGGGCTTCGATCGGCGATCACGTCGGCGCCCAGTTCGGTGAACACCGCTTGCAGCGCCGGGCCCATGAAGTCGGCAGCCTGGGTCAGCAGGACGCGCTTGCCGTCGAGGCGAAACGGGGTGGTGGTCATGGTGGCTCCGAAGCGTGCGAATCGAGAGCCGCGCAGTCTACGGGAGGTTCACATCATGCCGGGCAGGAAGCTCATGCCATCGGGTTCGCGGCCGGTGGGCCAGCGTTGCACGATGGCCCACGTCTCGGTGTCGATGACGGCCACTTCGTCGCCGCCGCTGATGGCCGCGATGGCGCGCTGGCCGTCCGGCGAGATCTGGATGCCGATCGGCAGCGGGCCGATCCCGAAGATGGTTTCGCCGTAGACGACGCCGGGCTTCGCCAACGCGATCGTGTGCAGCGCCTGGCGCTCGGCGCGATCGAACACGCGGATCGTCGCGGCCTTGGCGTTGAGCACGAGCACGTGCCGGCCGTCGGGCGTGATCCGGGTGCGGATCGGGAATCCTTCGGTGGGTACCGTCGCGACGACGGCCAGGGCTTCGGTGTCGATTACCGAGACCGTGTCGGCCTGCGCGTTGGAGATCCACAGCTCGCGGCCGTCGGGCGTGATCGATATGCCTTCGGCGCCAGCCCCGGTGGGGATGTCGGCCACGACGCGGCCGGCACGCAGATCGACCACGGTCACGGCGCCGGCCTGGGTGCGGGTCACGTAGGCGTGGCGGGCGTCCGGCGACAGCACCAGCATGTGCGGACGCTGGCCGCCGACGTCGATGGTCCGCAGCACGCGGCCGTCGACCACGTCGACCTCGGTCAACGTGCCGTTGGCTTCCGTGGTGACGATCAGCGTCCGGGCGTTGGGCAGGAACGCGATGCCGTGGGGACCACCGTTCTCGCCCAGGTCGACGGTGCGCGCGACGGCGCCTGCGACCCAATCGATGACGGTCAGCGTATTGCCGGGCCGGTCGCGTGGCCCGTAGTTGGTCACCACGGCCCAGCGCCGATCGGGCGACACGGTGATCTCGTGGGGTACGTCGCCGGTCGGAAAGCGCGCGCGGCGTTTGCCGGTGTCCAGATCGAGCAGATCGACGGACGCCTCGCTCTTGTTGCCGACCAGCACGGCCAGATCGGCGTTCGCCGCCACCGGTGCGAGGCACAGCATCAGATGGAGCAGCGTGGCGGCGGGGAGAATGCGGGGACGCAGCATGGGACACCTCGTGGAGCGATCGACGGCGACGGCGCGGGTCGGGCCGGCGTTGGTCGTCGGACCGAACTGCCGTGCCAAGGTTCGGCCGGACACGACGAACGCGGGATCGGCTGCGGTAGCATGCGCCATGGAATCGCGATCCCCGATCACGCCCAGCGCCCTGACGCCGTTGCGGACCGTGGCGGCTACGCGCTACGTCACGCCGCTGCGCGAAGGCGGTTCGTTGCCGGCCATTGTCGAGGCCGACGATTGCGGGTTGTACGTGCTCAAGTTCCGCGGCGCCGGGCAGGGGCCGCGGGCGTTGATCGCCGAACTGATCGCCGGCGAGATCGCCCGCGCCGTTGCACTGCCGGTGCCGGAGATCGTGCTGGTCGCGCTCGATCCGGATCTCGCCCGGACGGAGCCCGATCCCGAGATTCAAGATCTGATCCGCGCCAGTGCCGGCCTCAACCTGGGTCTCGACTATCTGCCCGGTGCGGTTGCGTTCGATCCCCTGGCCGACGCGCCGGAGGCGGACCTCGCGTCGGCGATCGTCTGGTTCGATGCGCTCGTGACCAATGTCGACCGCACGCCGCGCAACACCAATCTGCTGATGTGGAATCACCGGCTGTGGCTGATCGACCATGGCGCTGCGCTGTACTTCCACCACGCGGGGCCGGATTTCCAGGATCGCAGCCGCGATCCGTTTCCGTTGATCCGCGATCACGTGCTGCTGCCGTCGGCGAGTCGCATCGAAGCGGTGGATGCGCGGCTGGCCGGGCGTCTCACGCCCGACGTGGTCCGCACGATCGTCGACCAGGTGCCCGATGCATGGCTGGCGGTCGACGGCGCGGCGGCCGATGGGCGGCGGGCCGCCTACGCCGACTATTTCATCGAGCGGCTGCGGGCGCCGCGCGCTTTCGTGGAGGCGGCGATCCGTGCCCGATCCGTGTAGCTACGACTACGCCGTGATCCGGGTCGTGCCCCGGGTGGAGCGGGAGGAGTTCGTCAATGTCGGCGTCATCGTGTCGTGTCCGGCGCGACGCTTCCTCGAAGCACGGATCGAGCTGGACGAGGTGCGGCTCGCCGCGCTGCATCCGGCGCTCGATCTCGCCGCGGTCCGGAAACACCTCGCCAGCATCCCGATCATTTGCGCCGGGGGTGATGGGGCCGGGCCGATCGGCCGGCTGTCGCAACGCGAACGATTCCACTGGCTGGTCGCACCCCGCAGCACGGTGATCCAGACCTCGGTGCAGCACACCGGCCGTTGCGCGGATCCGGCCGCGGCCCTCGAGCGGTTGCTCGACACGATGGTGCGGCCTCCGCGGCAGCACGGCGCCCGCTGCCGGCCGCAGC
>JAHCKV010000476.1 GCA_026125595.1 Burkholderiales bacterium
CACTTGGCCAGCACGTTCTTGCGCAGCGCCTTGATGGTCTCCCGGGCGATGATGTGGGAGCCGATGGCCGCCTGCACCGCCACGTCGAACATCTGGCGCGGGATCAGGGCGCGCATCTTGGCGGCGAGCTCGCGGCCGCGGTAGGCGCTGTTGTCCCGGTGCACGATCAGGGACAGGGCGTCGACCTTCTCGCCGTTGATCAGGATGTCCAGCTTGATCAGGTCGGCGCCGCGGAACTCCTTGAACTCGTAGTCGAGGGAGGCGTAGCCGCGGCTGATGGACTTGAGCTTGTCGAAGAAATCCATGACCACTTCGTTCAGCGGCAGCTCGTAGGTGAGCATCACCTGGCGGCCCATGTACTGCATGTTGCGCTGGGCGCCGCGCTTGCCGTTGCACAGCGTCATGACCGCGCCGACGTAGTCCTGCGGCACCAGGATGGTCGCGGTGATGATGGGTTCGCGGATCTCCTCGATCTTCGACACATCGGGCAATCGCGATGGATTCTCCACCTCCAGCACCGTGCCGTCACGCATCTGGACCTGGTACACGACGGTCGGTGCCGTGGTGATCAGATTCATGCCGTATTCGCGCTCGAGCCGCTCCTGGACGATGTCCATGTGCAGCAGGCCGAGGAAGCCGCAGCGGAATCCGAAGCCCAGTGCCTGTGACGTTTCCGGTTCGTAGTGCAGCGACGAATCGTTCAGGTGCAGCTTTTCCAGCGCGTCGCGCAGCGCGTCGTACTCGTTCGATTCGACCGGGTAGAGCCCGGCGAACACCTGCGGCTTGATTTCCTTGAACCCCGGCAGCGGCTCGGCTGCGGGTCGGTCGGCGCGGGTCATCGTGTCGCCGACCTTCGCGTCCTTCAGTTCCTTGATGCCGGCGATGACGAAGCCGACCTCGCCGGCCGACAGGGCATCGGCCGCGCGTGATTTCGGCGTGAACACGCCGACCTGCTCGCAGGGGTACTGCGCGCCGTTGGCCATCAGCAGGATGCGGTCCTTCGGCCGCAGCGTGCCGTCGATCACGCGCACCAGCATCACGACGCCGACGTAGTTGTCGAACCACGAGTCGATGACGAGCGCCTTGAACGGCGCTTCCGGATCCCCCTTCGGTGGCGGGATGCGGGCGATGATCATTTCGAGGATGTCCTCGACGCCCTCGCCAGTCTTGGCGCTGCAGCGGACCGCGTCTTCGGCCGGGATGCCGATGATGTCCTCGATCTCTTCGATGACCCGTTCCGGCTCGGCCGATGGCAGGTCGATCTTGTTGAGGACCGGCACCACGTCCATGCCCAGTTCGATCGCCGTGTAGCAGTTCGCGACCGTCTGCGCCTCGACGCCCTGGGAGGCATCCACCACCAGAATGGCGCCTTCGCAGGCCGCCAGCGAGCGCGAGACTTCGTACGAGAAATCCACGTGCCCCGGCGTGTCGATCAGGTTCAGCTGATAGCGTTGACCGTCCCGCGCGCGGTACTGCAGCGCTGCGGTCTGGGCCTTGATGGTGATGCCCCGTTCGCGCTCGAGGTCCATCGAGTCGAGCACCTGGGATTCCATCTCACGATTGGACAACCCGCCGCACAACTGGATGAACCGGTCGGCGAGGGTCGACTTTCCGTGGTCGATATGGGCAATGATCGAGAAGTTGCGGATGTGCTGCATGACGAAAAGGGGCACCGAGGTGCCCCTTTCCCTAGGTTGGAAGGTCGCGAGCGAAGGCGCGATTCTAGCCGATTACACCGGCATCCGGCGGGTCGCGGCGGCTTCAGTTGCCGTTGAGCTTCAGCGGCACGTAGATCGACGCGTCGCCGCGCCGGATCAGCAGCGCAACCGACCGGGACTTCTCGAACTGGGCCACCACCTGATTGACCTGCTCGACGGTCTTCACGTCCTGGTTGTTGATCGCCAGCAGCACGTCACCCTTGCGGATGCCGGCGCGGGTGGCATTGCCCTGGGCTTCCTCGACCAGCAGGCCGCTGTTCACGCCCAGTTCCTTGCGCTGCTCGGCCGACAGTTCGGTCAGCGTCAGCCCCAGCCGGGCGACCGCACCACCCGCCTTGGCGGGCGGCTTCGCACGGCTCTGCTCGGCGCGCTTGTCATCCTGCAACTCGCCGACGGTGATCGTCAGTTCCTTGTTTGCACCCTTGCGCCAGACCTGGACCGGCACCTTGGTACCCGGTCGGGTGGCGGCAACGATCCGCGGCAAGTCCGATGAACTGCCGACGGTCTTGCCGTCGAACTTCAGGATGATGTCGCTGGTCTCGATGCCGCCCTTGTCGGCCGCCCCGCCCTTCTCGACCGAATTCACCAGGGCGCCCTGGGGTTTCGGCAACCCGAACGACTCGGCGAGATCCTTGGTGACCTCCTGGATCACGACGCCGATCCGGCCCCGGGTGACCTTTCCCGTGGTCTTCAGCTGGTTCGATATGTCGAGCGCGACGTCGATCGGGATCGCGAACGACAGCCCCATGAATCCGCCGGTGCGGCTGTAGATCTGGGAGTTGATGCCGACGACTTCGCCCTTCAGGTTGAACAGCGGTCCGCCTGAATTGCCGGGGTTGATCGCCACGTCGGTCTGGATGAACGGCGTGAAGTTCTCCTGCGGCAGCGACCGGCCCTTGGCACTGACGATGCCGGCCGTCACGGTGTTGTCCAGGCCGAACGGCGAACCGATGGCCATGACCCATTCGCCCACGCGCAGCTTGTTGACGTCGCCGATCTTCACAGCCGGCAGGGCGTTGGCTTCGATCTTCACCACCGCGACGTCCGTGCGCTTGTCGTGGCCGATGATGCGCGCCTTGAACTCCCGCTTGTCGGTCAGCGTGACCATCACTTCATCGGCACCGTCGACCACGTGCGCGTTGGTCATCACGAAGCCATCGGGACTCAGGATGAATCCCGAGCCGACCCCTCGCTGTTGCGGCTCGTCGTTGTCGCCTCTTGGACCCCGTCGCGGGTCGGGACGCCCGGGCATCGGGATGCCGAAGCGGCGAAAGAACTCCTCGACACTGGGATCCACCTCGCCGGTGGAAGGCACGCGGCCTCGCTCGAGCGTGCGGATGTTGACCACCGACGGACTCCACTTGTCGGCCAGTTCGGCAAAGTCGGGCAGCTCGCGGCCCTGGGCCTGCGCGGGCATCGCGGGCGACCAAAGGG